>NZ_BDGJ01000018.1:73527-103293 GCF_002207765.1 Calderihabitans maritimus | reverse complement strand
GAAGTGGTAGGCCAGCTAAGCTACAGGCAACTGTTTTAACAAAGGGAACTGCAACAAAATATTGTGTACCCCTTACGTGCCAATAACTAACATATCATACATAAATCCCCAATTACCATTGGAGGAAAGAAAATCGAAAAAATTACCTAGGTCCACTTGACAGCTTCTAGAAATATAATTATATGGCCAACCTTCCCGATGATATGTTATAATTATTGCCGTGAGTTTCAAAAGGGGAGAGGGAAATTGAAACTTGTTTTTACTCTGTTAGGCGGTCTGGCTTTATTCATATACGGAATGCAGGTTATGGGGGATGGTCTGCAAAAGAGTGCGGGCAACCGCATGCGCAGTATTCTCGAAGTCCTTACCAGCATTCCTCTGGTCGGTGTGCTGGTAGGAACGATAGTAACCGCCATAATTCAAAGCAGCAGTGCCACCACGGTAATGGTGGTAGGTTTTGTTAATGCAGGATTAATGACCTTAAAACAAGCAGTTAGTGTTATTATGGGAGCCAACATTGGCACTACAGTTACCGCCCAGCTTATTGCCTTTAAATTAAGTCATTATATCGAACCGCTAATTGCATTGGGTTTTGCTTTTTATTTTTTTGGCAGAAAAAGAACCCATCGTTATATTGGACAAGTTGTCCTTGGCTTTGGAATTCTTTTCTTAGGGTTGGATATTATGAAAGATGCCATGGCTCCTCTGCGTGAGTACGAAGGTTTTCGCATTTTTATGGCTAATTTCGGCCGATATCCATTACTGGGAGTGGCCGTAGGGATAGTGATGACCTCGCTTATTCAAAGCAGTAGCGCCACTATAGGAATTCTTATTGCTATGGCCAGTCAGGGGCTGGTCAGTTTGGAGGCAGCTATACCGATTTTATTGGGCGATAACATCGGAACGTGTATCACAGCATTGTTAGCCAGTATTGGAACCAATCTGACCGCCAGAAGGGCTGCTTTTAGCCATGTGTTGTTTAATGTTACAGGTACGGTAATATTCTTGTTGTTTATGCCTCTGTTTTTGAAATTGGTGCTTATTATATCCCCACAAGACGATATCGCCCGCCAAATTGCCAATGCTCATACATCATTTAATGTGTTAAACACGTTACTTTTTCTTCCCATAATTAATATCTTTGTTAAAGGCATTATAAAATTAATTCCAGGAGAGGTTGAGACTATTCCGCAGGGTCCTGTCTATTTGGACCCGAGAATGCTTAAGACACCGGCAATTGCCCTTTCCCTAGCTACCAAAGAAATTATTCGGATGGCGGATATAGCCTACCGCAATGTTGCTGACGCCATGGAAGGCTTTTTCCAAGAAGACGCCAAATTATTAAACAGTGTTTTTGAACGGGAGAAAGTTATCGATCAACTCGATGAAGCTATCACGGCTTACCTGGCTCAGATTGCTCAAAGAGGGATGAATCCCGCCCTATCTAAACGCCATACCGGATTGCTTCATGCGGTTAACGATTTGGAAAGAGTTGGAGACCATGCGGTAAACATTGCTCAGATGGCCTTTAACCGCATAGAAGATGGGCTACCTTTTACCGAGCAAGCACTTTCGGAATTGCAGGAGATGAGTGAATTAGTAAAAGATACGCTGGCTCAAGCTATCGAAGCCCTTAAGCATGACAATGTTTCCGCGGCTAAGCAGGTGTTGAGACAGGAAAGGAAGATTGATGAGATGGAGAAAAGCCTGCGGCTAAGTCATATTGGAAGATTGAACTGTGGCAAGTGTTACCCTGGCTCAGGGGTGGTTTTCCTCGATATCATCAGTAATTTGGAAAGGGTGGGAGACCATTCCCACAATATTGCCCAAGTGGTGTTAGAGGAGGATTAGGAAAAAAATATGTCCGTCTGGGAAGCAATATTTCTTGGGTTGGTACAGGGACTGACTGAGTTTTTACCTGTGAGCAGTTCGGCCCACCTGGTGATAGCTCAACACTATTTGCATATATCTACTCCCGGCCTGACTTTCGAAATTCTGGTTCATTTTGGCACCTTGGTGGCGGTACTGGTAGCTTTTAGAAAGGACATTTTGTCCTTGTTTAGAAAACCTTTTCAGCGTTTAACGTATTTGATAATAATAGGAACTGTTCCCACGGCTATTATAGGCTTGGTTTTTGAGTCTTATGTAGAGCAGTTGTTTGGTTCGGTACTGGCCGTCGGTTTTATGCTTTTGGTTACCGGCTTTTTTCTTTGGATAGGGGAAACCCTGGTTTCGGGAGGTAAAGGGACGGAAGAGATGTCTTTCAGGGATGCTCTGTTTATAGGCATAGCTCAGGGAATGGCAGTAACACCGGGAATTTCGCGTTCCGGTATTACTATTTCTGCCGCTCTGGTGAGGGGATTGAACCGGGAGACTGCAGCCCGGTACTCCTTTTTGGTGGTCATTCCGGTAATTCTTGGGGCCACCATCCTGAAAGGAGCCGAGCTCTTAAGCAGCCCTGCCTCTAGAGAAATTTTGTCTCCTTATTTAATCGGAACTGCCGTGGCTGCTATTTCGGGTTATTGGGCGATAAAGAGTTTGCTCAAAGTACTGCGAGAAGGGAAGCTGAGGTATTTTTCCGTCTATTGCTGGTTGTTGGGTCTGATACTAATTATAGAGCAGCTCACCTAAGGCCTCAATCAGGCCTTTATCTTTTTGTAATGGCCCTAAACCTCGATGGCAAAAGGAATTTATGGAAAATATGTAGAATACCCTGTTGAGGTGAAGCGAACATGGGAGGAATTTTTAATCAAATTAAGGAGGAACTCAAAAAGGAAATTGTTGGTATAATTTTGGTGGCATTGGCTCTGCTAAGCGCCGTCAGTATTTATATAGTAGATTCCGGTTTATGGATAGAGAAAGGACAGGCTGTAGGAAGCATAGGGCGTTTTTTAGTAAGATTTCTTTCTACTATGGCCGGTCAGGGGCGTTACCTCCTGCCTTTGCTGCTGGCAGGGTATGGCGTGTGGCTTATGAGACGAAATCAGCATTTCCCTTTATCACCCAGGGCCTATGGAACTCTGTTTCTGTATTTAATAATCTTGGCGGCTATGCACCTGCCGATAATAGTCGAAAAACAGGCTGGCCAGGCGCTACGCTTGGCTCTTGACGGGTATGGGGGAGGAGTACTGGGTGCCCTGGTGGCGGTTGTTTTTTATACTTTTTTCGGTATAGCTGGTACTTACATAATTCTGGGAGCGTTGATGTTGATATCAATTCTTATGATTACTGAGCTTTCCTTAACCGCCCTGCTCCGGAAAGGATTTGAGCGGTTGAAGAGTTTCTGCTATCGCCTGCGAGGAGAAATAAGCAATTTTATTTTTACGGTGGTTGAGGAAGAAGAAGAACTTCCACCTGTACCGGCAAAATCAAGAAAGAAGAAGGGGCAGAAAAAAGCACGAAATGAAAAAGAGGTTCAAGAGAAAAAATCATTCACTACTACACCCCAAGAAAAGGAACCGGCCAGCAGAGAACGCCAGTCCGGCCCGCGGGTGAGAATATATCCAGAACCGCTGATTCCGCAACCGGAAGCTACTCCTGCCCCAAAGGAGGAGCAAAAGGAATTGTCTTCCATTGCAGCCGAGGCAGTTTCCGAAGAAAGTGAGACTGGGGAATTAAAAGACAAGGCCGTTGGCAAGAAATATCAACTTCCTTCGGTTTCCCTCTTACAACGTTCTGCCCGTCCCAAGAGTTCTCGTTTGCATAAAGAAATTAATGAAAGAGTACGGCGCTTGGAAGAAACATTAGAAAGCTTTAAGGTCAAAGCGAAAGTTAACCAAGTCAGCTGTGGGCCAGCTATCACTCGATTTGAGATACAACCGGCTCCAGGAGTCAAGGTTAGCCGAATTGTGAGTCTGGCGGATGATATCGCTTTAAGTTTAGCTGCTCCAACGGTTAGAATAGAAGCGCCAATTCCCGGAAAAGCTGCAGTAGGAATAGAGGTCCCGAACCACGAAATCTCTTTGGTTCACTTCCGCGAGGTGGTAGATACACCAGAGTTCTATCAGGCCTCCTCGAAACTAACCATGGCATTAGGTAAGGATATTGCCGGGAATCCAGTAATAGCAGATTTAGCTAAAATGCCCCACCTGTTGATTGCCGGAGCTACCGGTTCAGGTAAAAGCGTATGTCTCAATTCTTTGATATGCAGTTTACTCTTTAAATGCACGCCTGCCGAATTAAAGCTTTTGATGATTGATCCTAAAATGGTGGAGCTCACCACTTATAACGGAATACCTCATCTTATATCTCCAGTAGTCACCGATGCTCAAAAAGCGGCGGCCGCCTTAAGGTGGGCTGTTAATGAAATGGAAAAGAGGTACGAGCTTTTCGCAGAGGCCTCGGTTAAGGATATAGTTCGCTACAATAAATTGAAGGCTGAGGAAGCTCCAGGTCAAGAGGGGCAGGAACTCCCATACGTGGTGGTTCTTATTGATGAGTTGGCAGACCTTATGATGGTGTCTCCGGTGGAAGTGGAAGATGCAATTTGCCGATTGGCCCAGATGGCACGGGCGGCAGGTATTCACCTGGTAGTCGCGACCCAGAGACCTTCGGTAGATGTAATTACGGGGCTGATCAAGGCCAATATTCCTTCGCGTATCGCGTTTGCTGTTTCGTCCCAAACGGATTCCCGTACCATTCTAGACATGGGAGGAGCGGAAAAGCTATTGGGTAGTGGTGACATGCTGTTTTTCCCGGTCGGTGCCGCCAAACCTATTCGCGTTCAAGGAGCTTATGTTTCCGACAAGGAAGTAGAAGAGATAGTCGCTTTTTGGAAGCGGCAAGGCCAACCCGAGTTTCAAGAAATTGTCGTTCGTTCTTCTGGACCCAGCCAGGAGACAGAAAAAGAAGAAGAGGATGAATTATTTCCTCAGGCGGTTAAGATTATTGTTGAACACGGACAAGCTTCTATTTCTCTCTTGCAGCGCAGGTTGCGCATAGGTTATACACGAGCGGCTCGCCTAATAGATATGATGGAAGAACGAGGCATTGTAGGTGCGTTTGAAGGGAGCAAGCCGAGAGCCGTTCTTATTACCGAAGAGGAATACGAGGAGATGTTCGGTAATTAAACATTTATTTCTAGCACAGGGTAAAATGAAAAGGAGGAGATTGAGCCGTTATATAGAATTTACAAGGTAGGTTAAGAAAGCTATGAAGGATAATGCAGGTTACATTAATGTTGAAGAAGCACTGAACATAGAGAATGCGGTGTTTATCGATGTTCGTTCCCCGCAAGAATTTGCTGAAGACCATTTGCCGGGAGCCATAAATATACCTCTCTTGGACAATGAGGAACGAAAACAAGTGGGGGAAATATATCACCGAGAGGGCCAGTTAGCTGCCCGGCGCGTGGGATTAGATATTGTTTCTCCCAAATTACCTCGCCTTGTATCTCAAATTCTGAGGGCTGCCCATGATAAAGAACATTTGGTCGTTTATTGCTGGCGCGGGGGACTGCGCAGCAAGGCAGTAGCCGATGTTTTACAACTGGTTGGTTGTCCTGTTAGACGATTGGCGGGTGGATATAAAGCCTACCGTCGCTATGTACACTCCTTCTTTTCCCGGGAGTTACCGCATCAGTTGGTGGTATTGCATGGTCTAACTGGCTCGGGCAAAACCGAAGTTATAAAGGCTCTACAGAAGATGGGAGCACCTGCAATTGATTTGGAAGGGTTAGCTAACAACCGAGGATCGGTTTTCGGAAAGGTAGGCAGGGAAGGGCAACCTACTCAGAAAACTTTCGAGAGTCTCCTTTTTGCTGATCTGTGGAAATTTCGCCGGGAAAAATTTCTCATCGTAGAAGGGGAAAGTAAGAGAATTGGAAAGCTGTTTATCCCTGATTCTTTTTTTAAGGCCATGCAGGAGGGCAAAAAGATTCTCCTGTACACCAGCTTGAGACGGAGAGTTGAACGGATTGTTGAGGAATACACAGCAGGAGATAATGGCAACGTGGAGGAACTAGTGAAGGCCGTTTCCTGGTTAAAGGAAAGGCTGGGAAAAGCTGTAGTGGAGAAACTTCAGGGGATGATTCGTCAGAAAAGGTTTGCGGAGGTTGCAGAATACTTGTTAATAAATTATTACGATCCTCTTTATCGATATCCGGATCAACCGTCCCGTGAATTTGACCTGTCGGTTGAGGGGGAGAATGCCAACAGGGCGGCGAGAAAAATTCTTAGTTTTTTGGAAGAACTAGGTTAAACGGTGAGGAGGATTGCGGTGGCTCGGCTCGGGGAGTTGCTCAAAGCGGCGAGGGAAAAGAAAGGCCTGTCCTTACGAGAAGCAGAAGAAGCAACCAAAATCCGCCTACAATATCTGGCTGCCTTGGAAAATGAAGCATACGATCAACTACCCGGTCGGGTCTATGTTATCGGGTTTTTACGCAGTTATGCCCGCTTTTTAGGTTTAGATGCGGATAAGATAGTGCAGGAATTTAAAGACCAGAACCCCGAGCCTTACCAGATGGAAGCGGAATTGCCATCAGAAAAATCGAAGAATTTCCCTTTAATTCCCGCGGCGGTAGGGATAGTCATAGTTCTGGTAATCATTTTTTCGTTGGCAATAGCCCTTAGTCGACCATCATCTCCAGAGAACCCCAATACGACGGTTCAAGATAGGCAATTGGAAGGTAGAGAACAGGTAAGTCGTCCTCAAGAAACGGATGGAGTTTCTTTGCTTCCGCCGCTAGAAGGACGTCAGGAAGAGGCCGGGGAAGAACAGGAAACTGCCAAGGGAGTTAATGTTTCCGTTTTAGTAAAGGAGGATCGTTGTTGGTTAGACGTAAAGATTGACGGCCGGCGGGACTTTCGTGGTATACTGGAAGCGGGCGAAAGTATGGAATTTGAAGGAGAGCAATATATAACTATAGTTTTTGGGAATGCAGGGGTAGTGGAGGTAGTGTATAACGGTGAGAAGTTGGATAAACTGGGAAGGAAAAAGCAACGGGTGGTCAAACATTTCGGTGCGCAGGATTAGAAAGTAACCGCAGATACTGCGGTTTAAATTTTGTCGCTTAACTATCAAGGAGGGGAGCGTTTAAGATATTGAGATGCAGGTAGCGATAGTCACTTTAGGTTGTGCTAAAAACGTGGTTGACAGCGAGGTAATGCAGGGAATAATTGAAGACAAAGGGCATAGTTTGACCGATCCGGAAAATGCGGATTTTATTATTGTAAATACTTGCGGTTTTATTGAAGCGGCCAAAGAAGAATCGATTAACAAGATTTTGGAACTGGTCCGCTTAAAAGAGCAGGATCCGGCGAAAAAAATTATTCTGGCCGGATGTTTGGCGCAAAAGTATAGTGACGAACTTTGGCGGCATATTCCTGAGCTAGACGCAGTTTTAGGTCCCGGTCGAATAGCAGAAGTACTGGAAGTGTTAGAACAGGTGGCTGGGGGCGAGCGAGTCCGCAGGGTAGGTTTCCCAGAAGTATGGTCGGAGAAAAGCTGGAAGCGAAATGTTTTTATGCCGCGCAGTACCGCCTATTTGAAAATTGCCGAAGGATGTAGCAATCATTGTAGCTATTGTGTGATCCCGCAAATGCGGGGGAACTACCGGAGCCGCCCGGTAGAATCAATTCTCGACGAAGCGCGACGATTGGCCGCTAACGGAACCAAGGAGATTGTTTTGATTGCCCAGGATACTACGCGGTATGGAGTGGATCTCTACGGTCGATTCTATTTGGCTGAACTGTTGCGAGAACTGGTGAGGATTCCCGATATCTCGTGGGTAAGACTTCTTTACTGTTACCCAGCTCATTTCACCGACGAACTTATAGCGGTAATGGCAGAAGAGTCTAAAATCTGCAAGTATGTAGATTTACCGTTGCAGCATGCAGATCCGGATATCCTCAGAAAAATGAACCGGAAAGGTTCAGTTGAAGAGATCTACCGGCTAATTCAGAAGCTGCGAACCTATATACCCAATATAACCTTGCGCAGCACCTTTATTGTTGGCTTTCCGGGAGAAACCGAAGCTCAGTTTTCCAGGTTGCTGTCTTTTCTAGAAGAGATGCGTTTCGACTGGGTTGGCGCCTTCACCTACTCTCAGGAGGAAGGCACTCCGGCAGCCAGGATGCGGGGACAAATTCCTGCCCGAATCAAGGATGCCCGTTACCATCGGTTAATGTTACTTCAAAGAGAAATAACCAGGGAGTGCAATTCTCACTGCCTTGGTAAAATTATGTCTGTTCTTATAGAAGGAAAATCAGAAGATGATCCCGAATTGTTTTTCGGCAGAACTGAGCGGCAGGCGCCCGAGGTTGATGGAATAGTTTATGTCCGAAGCCGAGACCTGAAAATAGGTGAATTTTATCCGGTACGGATTACTTCGGTGGTAGATGACTATGACTTATTAGGAGAGATAGTAAAATGAATTTAGCCAATCGATTAACTCTTATCCGTATATTTATGATTCCTCTTTTTATGATATTTTTACTAACTCGCATTCCTTACGGTGAATATATAGCCGCTACCGTTTTTGTTTTAGCGGCTGGAACCGATGGTCTTGATGGATATATAGCCCGTACTAGAAAAGAAGTCACTAAACTCGGAAAACTTATGGATCCGTTGGCGGATAAACTGCTGGTCTCTGCAGCTCTGATTTCATTGGTGGAATTGGATAAAATACCCGCCTGGATAGCCGTTGTTATAATTGGGAGGGAATTCGCAGTTTCTGGTCTGCGAGCCGTTGCCGCCGGAGAAGGAGTAGTAGTAAGCGCGAGCATCTGGGGAAAACTAAAAACCCTTACCCAGATTATTGCCATTGTGGCTATATTGATTCATGATTTTCCCTTTAACCTGATTAATTTCCCCATCGGACAGGTTGCCCTGTATGTGGCGGTTATTTTTACCTTGTTTTCCGGTATCGAATATTTTATACGGGCGCAAAAAATTCTCAGTGTCAAATAAGTAGAAGGAAGCAAAAAACCCCAGTAAAGGCTGGGGTTTTTTGCTTCCATAGATTTCATAAGGCATGTTTCAAGTTGGTATGTTATAATTTAGTTTGACTTGCATTAACAGGGAGTTGATTAGTATGCTCGTACACGGGCTTAAGATACCCGTTATTATTCTGACGGCTATCCTTACTTTCGGACTACTATTGGGAGGACAATGGCTGTATACTCACTACCAGGTGGAACAGCCCCTGGCAGCTCAGCTGGAGAGAGTTAACGGCGTTGACGATTATTATATACAAAAGAAAAACGCGAAGTTGTTAGTATCAGTTAGCCTTGCTCCCGTAAATAACCTCATGCATACTTATCGAGAGATTGAACAAGCGGTCAGAGAAGTTTTCCCAGGTAAGAGCATAGAGTTGATAGTTAAAGACCGAAGAAATAAACTTTTGGAGAGAGCATGGTATGAAAGTCAGTTCGCAGTCCATCAAGCAGTTGCTCAGGGTAGTTATGTAGAGATGGCTCGAGTGATAGAAGAGGTGAGTAATAAATATAACATCGAGCGGTATGCGGTTAATATCGACCAGGATAATATCTACGTGCAGTTTCACAAAGATGAGGTTTATCTCTATGAAATTGTTTCGCGGCGTCGTCCTATACCCGAAAAACTCCTCGGGTACAGGTAAAGTCGAAGGGGGATAGGATATGCTGAAAGAAATTACGATAGGAGTAGTGATTGCCGGACTACTTTTTCTTACTATATCAGGCTATGATGTGGTGCCTTTGCTGGTATTGGGAGGAATAGCTCTGCTCATTTATCTGGTTCTCGGGAAAACTATTTTGAAAGATACTTTTATTACTTCCTACCAGCCTCAACCTGAAATCACCTTTAACGATATAGGCGGCCAAGCTTCGGCCAAACAAGAATTAAAGGAAGCGTTAGACTTTATGATTTACGCCGATAAAATTAAGGAACTGGGAATCCGTCCTTTGAAAGGCATTTTGCTGGCCGGAGCGCCGGGCACGGGGAAAACTCTATTGGCTAAAGCGGCGGCCAATTATACGGATGCCGTATTCTTGGCGGTAAACGGCAGTGAGTTTGTAGAAATTTATGCGGGCGTAGGAGCCATGAGGGTGCGGCAACTTTTCAAGCGGGCAAAAGAATTAGCTAAAAAAGATAAAAAAGACCGAGCCATTATTTTTATCGATGAAATCGAGGTGCTAGGTAATAAAAGAGGGACCCACAGTAGCCACCTGGAATATGATCAGACTTTAAATCAGTTACTGGTGGAAATGGACGGAATAAGAAGCGATGACCAGACCAGAATACTAGTTATTGCCGCTACTAATCGTATCGATATGATAGATCCGGCTTTGTTGCGTCCGGGACGGTTTGACCGGGTGGTACGCGTAGACCTTCCGGACAAAAACGGGCGTCTGGAAATTTTGAAGCTGCATACCCGGAATAAACCTCTATCCAGTGAAGTGGACTTAGTAGATATCGCTAGACAGACTTTTGGTTTTTCGGGAGCACAGTTGGAAAGTGTTGCTAATGAGGCGGCCATCATGGCTATGCGGGAGAAAGTGAATCTAATTTATCCCCGGCATTTTAAGGAAGCCATTGACAAAGTTATGTTGGGGGAGAGACTCAATAAAAAACCTACCCGAGAAGAACTCCGACGAGTGGCCATCCATGAAACTGGTCATGCTATTGTAGGCGAATTGCTGCGGCCGAATTCCGTTTCTCACCTCAGCATCACCTCTCGGGGTAGTGCTCTAGGCTATATGCGGCAATCTTCCCCGGAGGATTTATACCTTTTTACCCGGCAATATTTAGAAGATCAAATCAAAATTTGTTTAGCCGGTGCGGTGGCCGAGGAAATAATTTTAGGAAACCGGAGCACCGGTGCCACCAACGACTTTCAGGAAGCTATACGTTTGGCCAGACAAATTATTAGTTCAGGGTTATCCGAATTAGGAATAGTAAGTATTGAAAATCTTACTCAGAATCAGTTACAGACAACGGTAAACGGAATTATTACCTCGCAGGAAAACCAAGTCCGTTGCATGCTACTGGGCTACAGCAGGTTGATTTGGGAAATTGTTAGCATTTTGGAAAGGGAGGAAAGCCTGTCGGGAGAAGATTTGAGGAAAATGCTACAGCAGACTCAATATTCACCGTCTGTTTCCGGCTTTTTTTAGTAAAAGCTGTCAAGAAAATTAAAGCGGCCAGGGTGGCTGCTTTTTTTGTGTGAATAGTTTCTAATCCCAAGCAGGATTTAAAGGGGAACATCCAGAAACGTTAAGCTGACAAATACTAATGGGAGTTGACTGAGGTGCGATGTTTTATAGCTATTAACTTTAGTCCTGCTATCTGTAGAAAACTTAAGGATTTACAGCATTCTTTACAGATCGCCAGAGCAGACGTAAAATGGGTGGAAGAAAATAATTTTCATTTAACTTTATATTTTTTGGGTGAGGTCGACCAAGAAGAAATCCCGGCCATTCAACAATTACTCCAGGCGACTACCAGAGAAGTTCCTCCCTTCACTGTGGAATTTGATACCTTAGGTACCTTTCCGCCTAGAGGTGTTCCGCGGGTGGTGTGGATCGGGTTAAAGGAATCAACACCTTTGCAGGAGTTATATCGGTCCCTTCTTGGGCGATTGAAGATTTTAGGTTACAAGGAAGAGAAAAAGCCATTTTTTCCTCATGTGACTCTGGGCAGGGTGCGTTCTCCGCGCAATACAGGACACCTGGTTAAGTTATTGAAAACGGTCCGCGGATCTATTCCTGCGGAGGAAGTACGGGAAATTTTTCTCATGGAAAGCACTTTAACTCCGAAAGGTCCTATTTATGAGGTGGTTAGCCGGTTCTCTCTGAAAAAATCCTCTGGTTGAATTGACCAAGTACAAAAAATAAAGTACAATTAAGATATGGCGAACATACGTTTTGGAGGGGAGAAAATGTCTGATAAGCTTCGGGCTTTGGAAATGGCTTTGAATCAAATTGAGAAACAGTTTGGCAAAGGTTCTATTATGAAGTTAGGGGAAGCTTCAGCTAAACTCAATGTAGAAGTAATACCTACAGGTGCTTTACCACTTGACCTTGCCCTGGGGGTAGGGGGGGTTCCCAGAGGAAGAATTGTAGAAATTTACGGTCCAGAATCTTCAGGCAAAACTACAGTGGCTTTACATATTATTGCCGAAGCTCAAAAGAGAGGAGGCTCAGCTGCTTTCATTGATGCTGAGCATGCCTTGGATCCTACCTACGCCCGAAATTTAGGGGTAGATATTGACAATTTATTGGTTTCCCAACCGGATACAGGTGAACAAGCGTTAGAAATAGCGGAACTTCTGGTTCGGAGTGGCGCCATTGATGTAATAGTAATTGATTCCGTAGCGGCACTGGTACCTAGAGCGGAGTTGGAAGGTGATATGGGCGATGCCCACGTTGGGCTTCAGGCAAGACTGATGTCTCAGGCTCTAAGAAAATTAGCTGGAACCATAAATAAATCGCGAACCACGGCAATTTTTATTAACCAACTTCGCGAAAAGGTGGGAATTATGTTTGGTAATCCGGAAACTACCCCAGGCGGTCGTGCACTGAAGTTTTATGCATCTGTACGCATGGAGGTTCGGAGGGTAGAAACTTTAAAGCAGGGGGAAGAAGTCATTGGAAGCCGGACAAGGGTGAAAGTAGTAAAAAACAAAGTAGCCCCACCGTTCAGACAGGCGGATTTTGACATTATGTACGGTAAGGGAATTTCTCGGGAGGGATGCATTTTAGACCTAGCCGTCGAAAAGGGGATTATTCGCAAAAGTGGTGCCTGGTATGCTTATGGAGACTTGCGGTTAGGGCAGGGAAGAGAAAACGTAAAAGACTTTTTGCAGGAGAAACCGGATTTAGCGGCGGAGATAGAAGCTAAAATTAGGGAAAGTGTCAAGCCTTCTGCTAGCGGTAACCGGGAAGAGAAAAGGCAGAATGGAGAGGCAGCACTTCATCGGAAGGAAAGATAGAACAATAACCCTGCATAAGGGCCTTGGATATGGTCTGCTTGACATCTATACCAAAAAATAATACAATACAAGCGGGAAGTTGGATGAGAACTAACTACCATGCTCGGGTTTTCAATAGATAGATTGAAAGGACGCATATTCAAGGCGGCCAAAACTAGATCATTACCTGTGCACAGTTAAGAGGGAGCCTCATCAGCGGGGGGAGTCTTTTAATTTCTCAACTCCGTCAAGCGCACAGGTATTTTGTGAAAAAATCCAACATGGTAGTAGTTCCATCAACCGAGTTTAAACTCGGTTTTATTTTTAGCTCTTACTCTGGAATTAACATTAAGCGAACGGGAGGTGAAATACCATTAGCCTTTTTGATATCGCAATTGCTGCTGTCACCTTACTGGTTGGAGTTGCCGTTGGCTACCTGGTACGAAAAATAGTTGCGGAAGCAAAAATCAAGTCTGCTGAGGAAGCTGCGCAAAAAATAATAGAAACGGCAGAGAAAGAAGCTGAAGCCAAAAAGCGGGAAGCTATATTAGAAGCAAGAGAAGAAGTTCATAAACTCCGGAACGAGGCCGAACGGGAAAATCGAGAAAGACGTACTGAACTTCAAAGACTAGAGCGCAGACTGGTACAAAAAGAAGAAGCATTGGAACGCAAGGCTGATTCCTTAGAGCGTAAGGAGCAAAGTTTGCAACAAAAGAAAGCGGAAGTAGAAAAACTCCAAGCTGAACTGGAGGAGATACGCCAAAAACAACTGGCTGAGTTAGAAAGAATTTCAGACATGACCTCGGAGGAAGCGCGGGAACTTTTGCTGAATGACGTAAGAAAAGAGCTCGAACATGAAGTCGCAGTAATGATTAAAGAAAGTGAGGCACAGGCACGAGAAGAAGCGGAAAAGAGAGCGAAAGAAATAATCACCTTAGCCATTCAGCGGTGTGCGGCTGATCATGTAGCCGAAACCACAGTATCAGTTGTTCCCTTACCTAATGATGAAATGAAAGGACGTATAATAGGGCGTGAGGGACGAAATATCCGGGCGTTAGAAACTTTGACCGGTATAGATTTGATTATTGATGATACCCCGGAAGCTGTAATTCTGTCAGGTTTTGATCCTATCCGCCGAGAAGTAGCACGGATAGCTTTGGAAAAGCTGATTGCTGATGGCCGCATTCACCCAGGTCGCATCGAAGAAATGGTTAAGCAGGCGGAAAGAGAAATTGAACAAAGAATCCGCGAAGAAGGAGAACAGGCTACTTTTGAAACTGGTATCCACGGTTTGCACCCAGAACTAATTAAGCTATTGGGGCGGTTAAAATTCCGAACTAGTTACGGACAAAATGTATTAAAGCACTCGATTGAGGTAGCTAACTTGGCTGGAATTATGGCAGCGGAATTAGATGCCAACGTGCAGTTAGCCAAACGAGCGGGTCTCCTCCATGATATTGGTAAGGCAGTTGACCATGAAGTGGAGGGACCTCATGTAGCGGTGGGAGCCGAATTGGCTAAGAAGTATCGGGAAAGCCGTGAAGTTGTCCATGCTATTGCGGCTCATCACGGGGACATTGAACCTCAAAGTATTGAAGCTGTGTTGATCCAGGCGGCTGATGCGATTTCCGCCGCCCGGCCGGGAGCACGAAGGGAAACTTTAGAGGCTTATATTAAACGTCTGGAAAAATTGGAGGAAATTGCGGACTCTTTTGATGGTGTGGAAAAAGCCTATGCTATTCAGGCTGGTAGAGAAATTAGAATTATGGTAAAACCGGAGCGAATCGATGATGCCATGGCGGCACGGCTTGCCAGGGACATTGTGAAAAAAATTGAGGAGGATCTTGAATATCCTGGTCAAATTAAAGTTGTGGTTATAAGGGAAACACGAGCAATAGAATATGCAAAATAGTTTTTGGTGAGAAAATAACGGTCCCTCTCGGGGACCGTTTCCATTTATAGCAGAAGTTATTAATTAGGATAGTTGTGGAAACGGAAGGATTTTTCTCGCCTTTGCAGAAATACAATTTGTATTGTTCAGCTTTTTTGGGAGAAAGAGGACGGTGGATGATTTGGCTTTAAGGTACAAAAGTGGTGAGGAAGTATCGAATAGTGTAGGACTTCTGATCTCTATCTTGATACGCTATCCGGAAGTAGGAGCGATTAATTTTGATCCTGATAAGGGTGTTTTGAAATTTACATTTATTCTTTCTCAGAACGAACAGGAAAATGTTCTTAAGAGCTTCAGCGAAAGGCTTTACGAAGCTTTGCAAACCTACTTGCTGCTGGAAGGTAAAGAATTTGATGTCATATGGGTGGGTTATGCCGAATATAGCAACATAACCGTCCTGGAAATTCATAGGGACCTGCAATCTCTTTCTCAGGAGGAAATGTCGCTGATAGTTAACTTATTACACGAGGAGTTTCATGAGGACTTACTAGTGGATGACAACGGTCCTCTTTTAGAGGAAGACCTGCTGGTTCATGAGGAGCTTATCCAGGATATGCTGGATGACTTTAAGAGTGCCTTTCCCAAGAAAAGGTTGATGGCCATAAGGGAAGAGGGCCGGGTTCTAGTATTCAATAAATGAAAGACCCTGTGAGGTACCTGGACCTAGTGTCCAAAATAGAGATAGAAGGACAATATTAACCGCTGCCCGGCCGCTTAGGACACTTTTTCACTATAAAATTTTGAGAATGTTTCGGAAAAATTTTTTATTTGCTAAAAGGATTTTTTTACATAAAAGAGAATATATTGAATTTAAAAAGGCCCTTCAAGGAAACGTTTAAGGGAGGTTATTGTTCAATGGAAGTATTGAAAGTGTCAGCAAAGTCAAGTCCTAATGCTGTGGCAGGTGCTTTGGCAGGGGTTCTGAGAGAACGAGGAGGTGCTGAGATACAAGCAATTGGCGCAGGAGCCCTGAATCAAGCAGTTAAGGCAGTTGCAATTGCTCGAGGGTTTGTAGCGCCTAGCGGGATAGACCTAATTTGTATACCCGCTTTCACTGATATTCAAATTGACGGCGAGGAAAGAACAGCTATTAAGTTAATAGTAGAACCCAGATAGTGAAACTTTAACCTGTTTGTTGTAAACAAACAGGTTTTTCTGTGAATAGAAGAATTCTTTGAGGTGGAAGACATGTCAGAGAGTTATGCTCGGAAGGCGCAACGTTTTAGCCGACAATGTTTTCTGGTGGATACCCACTGCGATACTCTAGGGGAGATAATAAAAGGGAAAAGGACCCTGGGAGAAGAAAGCTGTTTGGGACATGTGGATCTTCCCCGCTTGGAAAAGGCCGGGATAGATCTTCAATTTTTTGCCGCCTTTGTAGAGCCTCACTATAAACCCTGGGGCTCTCTTTTTCGTTTAATGCAATTAATTGATGTTTTTCATCGGGAGTTGGAAAAAAACGCTAATAAAATGGGGTTAATCCTTAGCGCTGAGGATATACATGATTTAAAGGACAAAAATAAAATAGGGGCCCTGCTGGCGGTAGAAGGTGGGGAAGCTCTAGGTGGAGAGCTAGGTGTGTTACGTCTTCTCTTCAAGTTGGGAGTTCGAAGCCTGGGACTTACCTGGAACCAACGCAATGAAATCGCCGATGGGATAGGAGAAGGTGGCAGCGCCGGGGGGTTGAGTAGTTTTGGCCGGCAGGTGGTAAAAGAAATGAACAGGTTGGGAATGTTAGTGGACGTGTCTCATCTGGCCATCCGGGGTTTTTGGGACGTGCTTGAGGTAAGCCAGGATCCAGTCATAGCTTCTCATTCCAATTGTTATTCTTTATGCCCCCATCCGCGAAACTTACTCGACGAGCAGATCAAGGGGTTGGCTGAGCACGGGGGAGTTATAAGTATTACTTTTGCTCCCCAGTTTCTTGACCAGAATGAGGCAACGGTCGAGAAAGTTTTGGAACATATTGAATATGCCTGTACTTTGGTCGGTGCGGAACACGTAGGTATTGGCTCGGACTTTGATGGGATAGATAATACTCCAAAAGGATTAGAGGATGTAACAAAGTTATCGCTGGTTATAGAAGGTTTGTTGCGCCGTGGCTTCCATTGGTCGGAGGTGCAGAACATAATGGGTGGAAATGTATTACGTATTCTGCGCCAAGTGTTGCCAAAACGGAATAAGCAGAAAGACCAAGGTATCACTTGAAGAGAGGGATTTATTTATGGGGACGGTAGACCTGCACGTCCATACAACTGCTTCCGACGGTACTATGACTCCTACGGAGGTTGTAGAGGAAGCTTTGAAACTAGGGTTGAGAGGCATAGCGATTACAGATCACGATACGACTGAGGGGATTGAGGAAGCTTGCCAGGCCGCTTCAGGCAAATCTCTGCTGGTCATTCCCGGTGTAGAAATCAGTACGGAATGGCAAGAGCGGGAAGTCCACCTGTTGGGTTACTGGATAGATTTTAAGCAAGAATGGTTTCAGGCCCAACTTCGAGTTATTCGGGAAGGCAGGGAACGACGGATTAAGGCCATGGTCCAAAAGCTAAATTCCTTGGGCTACCCTGTATCTTATAGCCGAGTTGAGGAACTGGCCGGCGAAGGTTCGATAGGCCGACCTCATGTGGCACAGGCATTGGTGGAAAAAGGTTATGTTGCCGATATAGGGGAGGCTTTTGAGATATTCATTGGGAAAGGACGGCCTGCCTACGTTCCGCGGATGAAATTGGAACCGCAGGAGGCAGTAAGACTTATTATCAGAGCCGGTGGCGTACCGGTTTTGGCTCATCCAGGCCTCATAGGCGATGACGCGTTGATTCCTCCCCTGCTGGAGGCAGGCCTCAGAGGTTTGGAAGCATCTTACCCTGAACATTCGCCAGAAACAGAATCCCATTATCGGGAGCTGGCGGCCAAGTACGGATTGATAGCTACAGGGGGATCGGATTTTCACGGGTATTTACGCGGTTGTCATCTGGGAGAAAGTGGTGTACCATATAAGATAATAAAAGTATTGGAAGAACTGAAGGAGATGAGTTAGATGCGGCTTGCCCGACGACTAGAAGGATTAACTTCCGCCATTTTTTCGGAAATGGATGATTGGCGAAGAAGGGTTGCCTCCCAGGGCATTGACGTAATTAACCTGAGCATTGGAAGCCCTGACCAGCCTCCACCCGAGCATATTGTTCGTGTGCTGGCAGAGGAAGTTACGAAACCTGGAAATTTCGGATATGCCCTTACCGACGGGATACAGGAATTCCGACAGGCGGTAAGCCAATGGTATGAACGCCGGTTTGGAGTAGTCGTAGACCCTTCCACGGAGGTATTGGCCCTTATGGGTTCTCAAGACGGGCTGGCTCATATTTATTTTGCCTTTATAGATCCGGGAGATATTGCCTTGATTCCTGACCCCGGCTATCCCGTTTATACCGCGGGTATCCTTTTAGCTGGCGGTACCAAGTATCCCTTGCCCCTGCTGGCGGAAAATAACTTTCTGCCCCGTTTGGATCAAATTCCTCCGGATGTAGCCCGGAAGGCGAAATTGATGATTATTAATTATCCAAATAATCCCGTTGCTGCGGTGGCTGACCTAGAGTTTTTCCAGGAGGTTGTCGATTTTGCTAAAGAGTATGATATTGTCGTATGTCATGATTTAGCTTATTCCGAGTTGGCTTTTGATGGTTACCGGCCGCCCAGCTTCTTACAGGTTCCGGGAGCAAAAGAGGTAGGAGTTGAGTTTCATTCTCTTTCCAAGACCTACAACATGGCTGGATGCCGTATTGGTTTTGTAGCCGGGAACCGGGACGTAATCAAAGCGTTGTCGCTGATTAAGTCCAACATAGACTTTGGGATTTTCAAACCAATTCAGTTAGCAGGCGTATCCGCCTTAACCGGTTCCCAAGAGTGGGTTAAGGGAATGGTAAGCAAATATGCGAAGCGTAGGGACGTTTTAGTGGATGGTCTGCGGGAGATTGGGTGGCAAGTGCCGAAACCTAAGGCCTCTATGTTTGTTTGGGCTCCGTTGCCTCCGGGTTTTACCTCTTCCAGGGAATTTGCCATTGATCTGGTACAGAAGACCGGAGTTGTGGTGGTGCCTGGGATTGCTTTTGGTGAAAGAGGAGAAGGGTATGTAAGAATGGCCCTTGTATGTGAAGAGGATAGACTTCGCGAAGCGGTAGCACGTATTGCCAAAGCCTATAGCTTCTAAACCCTTCATCGAACGTCGGGACAGATTAGAGGACTGAAACAGGTACCCGCTGAATAATCTGTTATTAAGGCAGGTCAATGGCAGGTGAGTAGGGATGGACTGTCCCCGTTGCAAAAGTATGAAGCTAAGATTGCAGGAGCTGGAAGAGAGGGTAAATCATTTACGGGTTAGCAGGAGAGTCTTAATCAATCTGCTGGAAAAGGTAGAAAGAGAAAAAAGCCAACTTAAAGAGAGGTTAGAAAAAGAGAATAGAAGACTGTTGCGAACCAATGTTCGTTACGCCCATTCTTTATGGCAGAAAAACCGCAGGATAAGGGAACTGGAAATGAAACTTGTCGAGAATCAAAATAATCCTGGGTAAAAAAAGCCTTGCCAAAACAGTCGAGCCTCGATTATAATATTGGTAAAATCTGAATAATCGGTTTTTAAACAGGTGCCGGTTGTCGGTTAAAAGGGAATCAGGTGAGAATCCTGAGCGGTCGCGCCACTGTGACCGGGGAACCTCCTTCAAGCTAGCCACTGCCCGGTCCGGCACTCAATGCAGTGCTTACTTAAGAGATGGTTTATAAGTGGCATTTACATTTAATGGATGAATTATGAACAAGTAGGAGAGTAGGTGTTGGATTGAGCGCCGGACAGGGCGGGAAGGCGGAAGGGAAGGTTATGATCCGGAAGCCAGGAAACCTGCCTGTTTAAATGCCTGATACCTTCGCGTGAAAGGTTTAGGGCAGTAGAGAATTCTAATCCCCAGCTTTCTGGCGAAGGCGGGGATTTTTTGTTATCTGAAGGAGTGCTTTATTGTGGTCAGGGGAAAGCTTATTTTCGTTACCGGCGGAGCGCGTAGCGGAAAAAGCTCTTACGCTGAAAGGATGGCGGCCGAATTAGGAGAAAAGGTTGTGTACCTGGCAACTGCTCAGGCAAGGGACGAAGAAATGAAACGACGAATAGCAACCCATAAAGCCAGAAGACCGGCCCACTGGGTCACCATAGAAGAACCCTTAGCGGTGGCCGAAGTAATTCGACAGCAGGGTCCCCGGACTGAAGTGATCTTACTGGATTGCTTGACCGTACTGGTATCTAATCTTCTACTGCAGGAAGAGAACAAATACCAAACAGAAGAAACCGCCGAAGAGAATGAAGTCCGGATCCTAAATACCATAGATGACATGATAACAGCCGCTCGAGAAAGCCCTTGCCATGTCATCGTGGTAAGCAACGAAGTGGGGATGGGAGTGGTGCCGCCTTATCCCATGGGGCGGCTCTACCGGGATTTAATCGGCAAAGCCAACCAAATGGTAGCGGAGGCTGCCGACGAGGTGTTTTTTCTAGTTTCTGGTATCCCTTTAAAAATTAAGGGGTAAGATTGCTGGACAAGTTGTTCAAAGTGAAGGAGAAGAGAAAATTGAGAAGCAAGAAGCGAGAAAAAACCAGGAAAGGGTATAGTACCGGTTCCTGCGCGGCAGCGGCGGCTAAAGCAGCCGTTATGATGCTGTTCGGCCAGGAGAAAGTAGAAAGGGTTAGTATTGATACCCCCGCCGGGATCCGATTAGACCTGCCGGTAGAGGATGTAGAATTTACTCCCCGGTGGTCTCGCTGCTGTGTAGTGAAAGATGCAGGAGATGATCCGGATATAACTAACGGGCTGAGGATCTACGCAACGGCAGAGCCTGCAGCGGAAGGAGTGAAGTTAAAGAGAGGCCGTGGAATAGGAATAGTGAAGAAACCCGGACTGCCGGTACCGGTGGGAGAGCCGGCGATTAACCCGGTTCCACGGGCTATGATTGAAAAGGAAATAACTTCGGTATTGCCTCCCGGACGGGGAGTAGAGGTTACTATTAGCGCTCCGGGCGGGGAGGTAATTGCCCGACGCACGCTCAACCCCCGGTTGGGAATTGAGGGCGGGATATCCATCTTAGGTACGAGCGGGCTGGTAGAGCCCATGTCGGAAGAAGCCTTCAAATACTCACTGGTTGGACAGATCCGGGTAGCAGTAGCACTAGGACTGCGGCGGTTGCTTCTGACTCCCGGCCGACGGGGACAGCAACTGGCCATTGAAAGATATGGGGTGAAGGCAGACGCAGTAGTACAGATGAGCAATTTCGTAGGTTTTATGCTGGAGCAGTGTGTCAAAGAAGGAGTAAAGGAAATTGTTCTTTTCGGCCACGTCGGTAAAATTGGGAAAGTAGCGGCAGGAATCTTCCACACTCATAACCGGGTGGCTGACGGAAGAAAGGAAACCATTGCTGCTTATGCTGCCTTGGAGGGAGCAACGCCAGAGGTTATCAAGAACATTTTACAGGCCAATACCACAGAAACCATAATCGATATACTTAACCACTATAATTTAGAACGGGTTTTTTCCCATCTAGCCGAGGAGGCCAGCCGTCGGGCCCGTCAGTATATTTGGGGGGAATTGGAAGTAGGTACCGTGCTGGTTGACAGGGAAGGCGAGATTCTAGGTTATGATGAGCAGGCCGTTACCATAGGGAGGCGAACGGGTTGGTTTCGAAAATACTGGTCGTAGGGGTTGGGCCGGGTACAGGCGAATACGTAACACCTGCTGCCAGGAAAGCTGTAGAAACGGCGGATGTTTTGGTAGGGGGGAGGCGAGCCCTTGCTCTCTTTAGCTACTTGTCCCGGCCTACCCACCAGATAACAGCTGACTTAAATGAAACGATAGAGTTTATTAAGGCCAATTTTCGTAGCAAGAGGGTAGCAGTTCTAGTTACAGGAGATCCAGGTTGCTTTAGCTTGTTACCTCTTTTGGTTAAACATTTTGGCTCGGAAAACCTGGAAGTTGTGCCGGGCATTAGTTCTATCCAACTGGCGTTCGCCCGGCTGAAGGAGGTTTGGCAGAACGTCACTCTGGTAAGTCTGCATGGAAGAGGTCTGAAAGAATTAGAGACGGTAGAGGATGGATCCAGGCTGGCTATTTTAACCGACCCCCGACATACGCCCGCCGTAATCGGCCGGCACTTAATTTCTCTCGGGCTGGATGACTGCCCGGTGGCCGTTTGTGAAAACTTGGGTCTGCCCGAGGAAAAGATTGTGCAAACCCGGCTTTATTTATTGCCGGAATACCAGGGGGGAGAAAATAGTGTTGTGGTGATCCTTGATGCAGGATAGGCGCCGAAAATGCACTCCGGGTATTAAAGATGAAGAGTTTTGCCGCGGTCAAGTACCTATGACCAAAGAGGAAATCAGGGTGCTATTGCTAAGTAAAGCCTGTTTGGAAGTAGACAATACCATCTACGATGTTGGAGCCGGAACCGGATCAATTGCCGTAGAAGCGGCTCTTCTGGCCCGCCGGGGTAAGATCTTTGCGGTGGAAAAAGAACCAGAGGGCATTAACCTTATTAGAAGAAACGCGGCCCGATTTGGGGTCACCAATTTAGAAGTTGTCGCCGGGGAAGCCCCGGACGTTCTTGAACCTCTGCCCCCTGCTGACCGTATCTTCCTGGGAGGAAGCGGAGGTAATCTGAACAGTATCCTGGAAACATGTGACCGCAAACTCCGGGCGGGAGGAATTATAGTCATCAGCGCTGTCACTTTGAATACTCTCCTCTCGGCTTATCAATTTCTGGATTCCCGAGGCTACCGTAGGCAGATTGTGATGGTGAACGTAGCTCGGCTGGAGCGTCTTGGCGGTACCGAGGCCTTTCGCGGTTTAAACCCTGTTTATATTATCAGCGGTGTGAAGGAGGAAAAAGGTGAAAGGTAAGTTTTTCGGCATAGGAGTGGGACCGGGCGACCCTGAGTTAATCACTCTTAAAGGATATCGATTACTCCGGCACGTTGACGTAGTAATGGTTCCCAAGGCAAGAAAAGATCAAAGCAGCGTGGCGTTGAAGGTAATCGAGCAATACTTGCGGTCAGAGCAAGAAGTAGTAGAGTTAGTTCTGCCCATGACTCGCGATCGGGAAACGCTCGAAACGTACTGGCAAGAAGCGGCGAAAGATATATTGAACTTTTTGCAGCAAGGAAAAAATGTTGCCTTTGTGACTCTTGGCGACCCGGCTACCTATAGTACATACAGTTACGTTATGAAGAAGCTGCAGGAAATCGATCCATCAATAGAAATTGAAACCGTGCCGGGAATTACTTCATATAGCGCGGCGGCAAGCAGGCTGAATCTTCCTCTGGCCGAAGGAGAAGAAAAAATTGCTATTGTTCCCCTTTTACATCACCCGGAGGAACTTGAACTACTTACGGCCCATTTTGAAAACTTAGTATTATTAAAAGTTTCCAGTCATTACCGGGAACTGGTAGACTATCTGGAAAGAAAACATCTCCTGGATAAGGCCGTATTGGTCAGCCGCTGTGGACATCCCGGAGAGCAAATTGAGCGTAATTTGAGAAAGGCACTGGATCGAAAGCCTGATTATCTTTCATTAATACTAATTAAACAGGAGGGGCCAGTATGAAGGTTTATTTTATTGGAGCCGGCCCGGGAGATCCTGAGCTGCTAACGATTAAAGGAAAAAGAATTTTGGAACAAGCCCAGGTGGTAATATATGCCGGGTCCCTTGTTAACAAGGCACTGCTTCAGTATGCTTCACCTGAGGCGGAAGTCTATAACAGCGCAGGAATGCACCTGGATGAAATGGTAGAGGTTATGGTCCGAGCGGTCAGGGATGGTAAGATGGTGGCTCGTTTGCATACCGGTGATCCTAGCCTTTACGGCGCCATTCAAGAGCAGATGGCCGCTTTGGAGGAACACAATATACCATATGAGGTAGTACCTGGCGTTAGCTCCTTTCTGGCGGCAGCAGCTTCTCTGCGGCTGGAATTCACTCAACCGGGCGGTACGCAGACAGTAATCATTTCAAGGCTCTCAGGAAGGACCCCAGTCCCGGAGAAGGAGAGGTTGGGGGACTTGGCCCGGCATAAGGCCAGTCTGTGTTTGTTTCTCAGCGTCCATAAGATAGAGGAAGTGGTATCGCAGCTACGAGAAGGATACCCGGCAGATACTCCGGTGGCGGTTGTTTACAAGGCATCTTGGCCGGAAGAGGTAGTTATTCGAGGGACATTAGAAACCATAGCAGAGCTGGTGAAAGAAAAAGGTATTGAGCGGACCGCTCTGGTTATTGTGGGAGAATGTCTGGCCCCTAAAGGAGAAAGATCAAGACTTTATGATCCTGCATTCAGTCATGGGTACCGGAGGGGCAGTAGCGGATGAAAGTGGCAATTATTGCCGTTACAGAAGAAGGCGCCAGGCTGGGAGAAAAACTCAGAAGTGGTCTACCAGGAGAAAGGGTATTATATTTGAGCTCTAAAATTAATAATGCGGAAATAGCAGCAGAAGTTTTTAACCTTCCGCTTTCCCACCTGGTAGGGAAACTAATAAAAAATTTTGACGGAATAGTTTTTATAATGGCCCTGGGAATTGCCGTCCGGGTGATAGCACCGTATATTCAAAGCAAAATACAGGATCCGGCGATAGTAGTGGTAGATGAAAAGGGCCGGTATGCCATTAGTACCCTGGGAGGACACTGGGCGGGGGCCAATGAACTGACCCGGCAAGTGGCTGATATTTTGGGGGCCAAACCGGTTATTACTACGGCCACTGATATACAGGGATTACCGGCAATTGATGTAATAGCGCGGCGCCTCCACAGTATACCTGAGCCGTTTCATGCTGTAAAAGATGTTAACATGGCCTTGTTGCGGCAGGAAAAAGTAGAAATTTTCAGTGAAATTCCTCGCGAAGAAATAAAGGCACAGTGGACTGACCCTAAAGGACAGTTAATATGGAAGGATATTGGAGATTATACCGGGGCTTCCAAACATATCGCGGTAGTTCTGTCCAGCCGGTTATTTCCCCAGGAAATGAAACCGACCCTGTTTCTCCGGCCGCGGAATCTGGTAGTAGGTTTAGGCTGCCGGCGGGGAGTAACCGTAGATGAAATAAAAACGGCAGTGGAGGAAACTTTTCGCCAGGAACGACTTAGCACGCTGAGCATAGCCGCATTTTCGACTATTGACCGCAAAAAGGACGAGTCGGCCTTGCTCCAGTTGGCTAAAGCTTGGGAAATATCAGTGCGGTTTTGGTCGCCAGCCGAACTGGCACGCGTTATAGAGGAATTTCCGGAATTAAACTGGTCACCACGGGTGAAAGAAAAGGTAGGGGTGGGAGGAATATGCGAACCGGCAGCTATCCTGGGCAGCGGGAGAGGAAGTCTTGTGGTGAGGAAAAGAAAGTACCAAAGGGTAACCCTAGCGGTCGCCCGGGCAAGATCTTTGTAGTTGGCATTGGCCCGGGTTTACCGGAACATATGACCTTCAGGGCTCGAGAAGCAATTGAGCAGGCAGAAGTGATAGCCGGTTACAAAACTTACATTGAATTAATAAGACCCATGATTGAAAAAAAGAGATTGATCTCTACGGGGATGACCCGGGAAATAGAGCGTTGCCGAGAAGCGGCACTGGCTGCGTCAGAAGGTCATCGGGTGGCCCTTATAAGCAGCGGCGATGCCGGTATATATGGTATGGCCGGCCTGATGTTGGAGGTTCTGGAGGATATGAGAAAACTGGATGAAGTCGAAATTGAGGTGATTCCGGGTGTTACTGCAGCCAGCGGTGCGGCCGCCCTCTTGGGAGCTCCCTTGATGCACGATTTCTGCGCCATCAGCCTCAGTGATCTACTCACTCCATTGGATACTATTTTGCGTCGGGTGGAAGCCGCAGCCTCAGCCGACTTTGTAATCGTCCTGTACAACCCAAAGAGCAAAAAAAGGACCAAGCCCATTGAAGCGGCCCAGGAAATTTTACTCCGCTACCGGGGCCCTGATACTCCAGTGGGAATAGTGCGAAGTGCCCTGCGTGCGGGACAGAAGGTTGTTCTGAGCCGGCTGAAAAACCTCCTTGAACATCCCATCGATATGCAGTCTGTAGTTATAATCGGAAATAGCCAGACTCGTCAGGTAGGTTCGTTCCTGATTACTCCTCGGGGGTATCAATTATGATTCTACTGCTGGCAGGCACCAGGGATAGCCGGCAAGTTCTAGAACAACTTTGCGTTAATGGATATCCGGTATGGGTGTCGGTAACGACGCCATATGCAGCGCAACTGGCTTTTACATCGGGGGCTAAACACGTTTTCATCGGGGAATTTTCTGAGGCCAGCTTAATTGAGTTTATTAAGGAAAAAAATATTCAGGTTGTAGTGGATGCCACCCATCCCTTTGCAGCTACCATATCGACTGTTGCGCAACAGGCGTGTGCCCGTACCGAAATTCCGTACCTTAGGTATCAAAGAAGCGTTATTTCTCTGCCCTCTCATCCTTTGATACACCGGGTGCAAAATATTGAGGAAGCCGCCAGAAAAGCAGGGGTTTTGGGCGAAACTATTTTTCTGACCATAGGCAGCAACCACCTGGAAGACTTTTTGAAACAACCAAGTGTGGCCGGAAAGAACATTATAGCCAGGGTTCTTCCAGAGGAGGGAGTGATCCAGAAATGTCGCAGCTTAGGACTTGCTCCCAGGCAAATTGTGGCTGCCCAAGGCCCTTTTTCTCGAGAGTTCAACCGGACCATGTTTTCCCATTACGGGGCGGAGGTGGTGGTAACCAAAAACAGCGGTAAACACGGCGGTACGGAAGAAAAAATTGAGGCGGCTTTAAACCTTGGACTTCCCATAGTAGTAATTGAACCTCCGTTCAAGGGAGGCTTAGAAATCAACAATTTTGAGGACTTGTGTCAAGTTCTAAGGAGGCGGGAGATTTGGCCAAAACAGCAATTGTAATCTTAGGGCACGGGAGTAGAGCGGCGGAAGCCAATCAGGGCTTATATGAGATAGCAGATATAGTACGCAACAGGTGCGGCCTGCCGGTAGAAGCAGCTTTTATGTCCCACGGGAAGCCAGATTTGACAACGGCGATCGACCGCGTAATTGTATCCGGAGCAGAGAAGGTAGTTGTCGTTCCTTTGTTCCTTTTCTCGGGAATTCACGTAAAGAAAGATATACCGGAGGTACTGAAAAAAGAACAGGAAAGGCTGGGAAATAAGGCCAGGTTAATCTATGCCCAAAGCTTGGGAGCAGACCCCCGTATTGCGGAAATTGTTATTGACCGTATCAAGGAGGTTTCTTAATGGAATTCTTACAAGATCCTAGAGTGATTGAGAATAAAAGTATGGAGATAATAGAAGAATTGTTAGCCGGTCTACCCATAAGAGGACCGGAAAAAGAAATCGTTAAACGAATTATCCATACTACCGGAGACCCTGAAGTTGCCAAACTGGTGGAAATCAAAAGGGGCGCGGTTGAGGTCGGTCTGGAGCTTCTTCGTGGGGGAGCCAGCATTGTAACCGACGTTCATATGGTCAAGGTCGGTATTAATAAGAAAAAAACCAGGAAACTAGGCGTTGAAATATATTGTGCTATAGCCGACCGGGAAGTAGCAGAAGAGGCCAGTCGCCGCCGTATCAGCCGAGCCATGGTAGCTATGGAAAGATTGTCCTCTAAAATACACGGAAACATATTAGCGGTTGGGAACTCCCCAACTGCGCTGTTTAAGGCTTTGGAGATGATTGAGCAGGGCGAGGTTAAGCCGGGACTGATTGTGGGAACCCCGGTAGGATTTGTGGGGGCCAAAGAAGCTAAAGAAATGCTGCGAGACGGAGAGATCCCCTACATAACGGTTCATGGAACAAGAGGAGGAAGTCCTCTTGCGGTCGCTATTATTAACGCTCTACTGAATATGGTTTGAGCTCGGGGAGAGGGATGGTGTATGGCGAAGACTATAATGCTTCAGGGAACCAGTTCCAATGTCGGGAAAAGTGTTCTGGCGACTGGATTATGCCGTATTTTGTACCGGAGAGGTCTTAAAGTGGTTCCTTTCAAAGCCCAGAATATGGCTTTGAACTCATTTGTAACCCGCCAGGGTGGAGAAATGGGACGGGCGCAGGTAGTTCAGGCGGAGGCAGCCGGTCTGGAGCCCCAGGTAGAAATGAACCCCATCTTGCTAAAACCAACAGGCAACGCTAGTTCCCAAGTTATTCTTTTAGGTAAACCTATCGGCAATATGTCTGCCAAGGAATACCATCTAGATTTTAATTTGCGGGCTCTGGAAGTCATTGAGAACTGTCTTCGCCAGTTTCATCGTGACTACGACGTGATAGTTATTGAAGGAGCCGGGAGTCCGGCAGAAGTTAATCTGAAACACCGCGACATTGCCAATATGAGGATAGCTAAGCTGGCGCGGGCCCCGGTCGTACTGGTGGCCGATATAGACCGGGGAGGTGCTTTGGCCTCGGTAGTTGGTACCCTGGAACTGCTGGAACCGGAAGAAAGAGAATTGGTGGCCGGTATCATTATTAATAAATTCCGGGGAGACCTGGATTTGTTACGTCCGGCCCTGGACTTCTTGGAAAAGAAAACAGGTAAAAAAGTTTTTGGAGTTGTCCCATATTTTCGAGATTTTCATATACCGGAAGAGGACTCTGTAGTCTTGGAGGAAGAATTAGCTGTGATAGAAGGAAAAAAAGAATTGGATATTGCCGTTTTGCGCGTGCCGCGTATTTCCAATTTTACTGATTTTGATCCCTTGGCTCAAGAAGAGGACGTGACTTTACGATATGTATTTGAACCACGGAATTTAGGCGAACCAGACCTAATCATCCTACCGGGAAGCAAAAATACCATTGAAGATATGATATTTCTCTGGGAAAGCGGTCTTGCTTCAGCCGTTAGGAAGCTGGCAAAGCAAGGAGTTCCGGTCATAGGTATCTGCGGAGGATACCAGATGCTCGGCCGCAAATTGATAGATCCTGATAATCACGACTCTTTTGTGGAAGAAGTGGAAGGGCTAGGATTACTGGATACGGTAACTGTTTTTGAGGCAGACAAGATAACCCGGCAGGTAGAAGCAGAAGCTGTCGGTAATTTATTCTTGGGGGAAAGGGCCCAAGGCCATCGTATCACCGGTTATGAAATTCATATGGGCCGTACCCGGCTCGAAGCTGATCTGATGCCTGCCTTTCGCATTACCCGTCGAGGCCAGGAAGAGGTAGATTTGCCCGACGGTGCAGTAAGGTCCGATGGCAGGGTCTGGGGTACTTATATTCATGGTCTCTTCGATAACGATGTTTTTCGCCGCACCTTTCTCGATGTATTGAGAGAAAATAAAGGGCTCCAAAAAGGGGCAGGTACAAATTTTTCTGCTTATGACCTTCGCCAACAGGCCTACGAGCAACTGGCTGATCTCCTGGAGAAAAGCCTTGACCTGGATAAGCTTTTAGAAACTATGGGGATTAACTATGGAACCTAAAACCTTGGTTTTGTTACTGGCCTTCATCTTGGACCAGCTAATTGGTGATCCCGGCTGGTTACCTCATCCCACGCGCTGGATAGGCCAGACCATTTCTTTTCTGGAGCGGTTATTGCGACCTTTAGCCAATACCGCTAGGACACAACGGTTACTCGGTGGCCTATTAGTCATCCTTGTGGTAGGAGGAAGTTATTTGCTAACGCAGGTAATCCTGCAAGGCGCCTACAGTATAGGTTGGGGAATGGGACTGGCGGCAAGTGTCTGGTTGACGTCTAGTACGCTTGCTACCAAGGAACTGGGTAGGGCTGCTAAGGAAATATATTACCTTTTGCAGGCTGGTGAATTGGATTACGCACGCCGTAAATTGAGTTGGATAGTGGGCAGGGACACGGATAATCTGTCCCGTGAGGAAATAGTAAGGGCAACGGTAGAGACGGTGGCGGAGAAT
>NZ_BDGJ01000018.1:0-73400 GCF_002207765.1 Calderihabitans maritimus | reverse complement strand
GGGACTTCCCTGGCCGTTGCTTATCGGGCCGTAAATACTCTGGATTCCATGCTCGGGTACAAGAACGAAAAATATCTGCACTTCGGATTTGTGGCAGCGAAATTGGACGACCTGGCCAATTATATACCGGCGCGGATGACCGGCTTGGGAGTGATCCTGGCGAGTATACTTCATGGGTTTGATGGGAGCGGCAGCTGGCAAATCTGGAGGAGAGATGCTTCCAAACATCCTAGTCCGAACAGCGGTATTCCCGAGGCGGCAGTTGCCGGGGCTTTGGGTATTCGGCTAGGAGGTCTTAATTACTATCAGGGAAAACCGTCTTTTCGTGCTTATATGGGAAACGGGAAGGAAAAGTTGGAACCCAGACATATAATGCAAACGGTTAAAATAATGCAGACCAGTGCTATCCTGATATGGATTGCTCTACTAGGTTTGTCTTTTGGGATGAATAACTGGTAGAATTGAGCAGGTGATTTTAAAATGCATGTACCAAGGATTCTTCTCGCTGGAACCCACAGTGGGGTAGGTAAGACCACTATAGCCATAGGAATAATGGCAGCCCTTACCAGGCGGGGCTTTAAGGTCCAACCCTATAAAATAGGACCTGATTACATTGACCCGGCCTTTCACACGGTAGCAACGGGAAATCCGTCCCGCAATTTAGATACATGGCTAGTTCCCGAACAGTCAGTCAAGGAATTATTTTTCCGTTCTGCTCGCCGGGCAGACCTGGCGGTAGTTGAGGGAGTTATGGGATTATACGACGGTTTTGGAGAAACCGATGCCGGGAGCTCGGCCCATATTGCCAAATTGCTGTCCATACCGGTAATCCTAATTCTTGACGTACGTTCGATGGCGCGAAGCGCGGCAGCCGTAGTAACGGGGTATAAATACTTTGATTCAAAAGTGCACCTGGCAGGAGTGATTCTTAACCGGGTTGGCAGTGAAAGCCATTATGAAGCGGTAAGGGCGGCGGTAGAGAAAGAAACCGGCGTGCCGGTCATTGGTTGTCTCTACCGTAATGACCTTTTAAGCATGCCGGAACGGCATTTGGGATTAGTCCCTGCGGGAGAGCAGCAGGAATTAGGAAAGAAAATCGACGCTATTTGCCGACTGGTAGAGAAAAGTATTGATTTTGAGAAACTCCTAGCCATTGCCCGTCAGGCACCGCCTGTTAGTTTGCCGTTACCCGCTCTATTTGCTTCTCAAGAGGAAAAAGGGGAGCTAAGGATAGCTATAGCTAAAGATAAAGCTTTTAATTTTTACTATCAAGATTCCCTTGAGTTATTGGAAAACATGGGTGCAGAATTAATACCTTTCAGTCCCTTGAGTGATAAAGAATTACCGGCAGAAGTAGACGGTCTCTTGGTAGGCGGAGGTTTTCCGGAAATGTTTATAGACGAACTGGCAGCAAACACATCGTTAAAGGATGAGTTGCAAAAGGTCTACCGTTTGGGAATGCCGATTTATGCTGAGTGTGGTGGGCTAATGTACCTAAGCCGTAAGGTTATCGATTTTGAAGGTAAGAGTTGGCCTATGGCGGGTCTTGTTCCCGGCGAGGTGGCTATGGAGAAACGTCTGGTTGGCCTGGGATACCGGGAAGGCGTCAGTCTGAGGGACAGCCTTCTCACAAAAAAAGGGGAAAAGATACGAGGCCACGAGTTTCATTATTCCCGTTTTCGTCCATTAAAAGATAACTTCCCTTGGGCTTACGAACTTCGGGGTAGAAGGAGGGACCATTATCAGGAAGGTTACGCGGAAAAAAATATTCTCGTTTCTTACTTACATGTACACTGGGCAGGATATCCCCAAGCGGCAGGCCGGTTTTTGTCTCATTGTAAATCTTTTCGGGAAAGGAGAAAGAGCTTGGTGAATAAGGGATGGGTGTAGTGATAAGGTTTTTAATAGCTTTGCAGTTTTTAACCCGTATAACCTTACGAGAAATAGAACCGAAAGTTAATGACATGGCTCGGAGCTTAGTGTACTTTCCCGTAGTGGGAGCCATGATCGGCTTCGTTCTGGGCGTCGGCCATCTTTGGACAGGCATTTTCCTACCCAAAGAGGTGGTAGCCGCAATTCTTCTGGCCATAGGACTAGCTCTCACGGGTGGCCTTCACTTAGATGGAGTTATGGATACTTTTGACGGCCTCTTGGGTGGACATTCCCCTGAAAGACGATTGGAGATTATGAAAGACAGCCGGGTTGGTGCTCACGGAGTTACGGCAGCGTTAGTAATAGTCTTTTTAAAATTCGCTCTTTTTCAATCCTTGGGCCGGAACCAGGGCATCCCCTTTTTAGTCGAAATGGGAATGCTTTCTCGTTGGGGAGCCGTGTTAGCCATTGGCTTTTTCCCTTATGCCCGTGAAGCAGGGTTGGGAATGTCTTTTTATCAGCATGCCACCAAGAGGGAAGTTCTAATCGGTTCCTCTATTGCCTTAGGGTTGGCTTATTATCTTACCGGTTGGGTCGGGTTAATCACTTGGTTAATTACTGGTGTATTGGTATATATCTGGAGTCGAAAGGTAGTAAAGTTATTAGGAGGTCACACCGGTGATACCTATGGGGCAACCATCGAAATGTTAGAAGTAGTGGTACTGTTGTTCCTGTTATCGTTGGAGGCTGTGAAGGGTGGGATAATATGAAATCAGTTTTTAGAAAGGTGAGTTGCCAAAGGTTTGCGCACGGGGGGAACTTGCAGTCAGCTTCCGAAAAATATGGTATTCCGGTGGAAGAGTTCATTGATTTTAGTTCCAACATAAATCCATTTGGTCCGCCACCGGCTGTATTAGATGAAATCAAGCAGAACCTGGCGGAAATTTCCCACTATCCAGATCCTGACTGCAGAGCCTTGCGTAAGGTTTTGAGTGAATATTTAGATTTACCCCCGGAGCAGATTCTAGTAGGAAATGGCGCCGTAGAAATCATATACTTAATAGTGAGGTGGAAAAGGCCGGAAAGAGTAAGTGTTCCAGCCCCTACTTTTGTTGAGTATGAAAAGGCTGCCAGGCTGGAAGGTAGTTCCGTCAACTACATATTCCTTCAAGCAGAACGCAATTTCCAGTTGCAAATGGAACAGATAGAGGAAGCAGTGGAACACTCCGACTTATTATTTCTCTGCAACCCCAATAACCCGGTAGGCAACACCATTCCCCGGCCGCTGATGGAAGAAATTATTCGTTTCTGCGATCAAAACGGCGTATTAGTGGTAGTCGACGAATCCTTTATTGATTTCTTACCAAACAGTACCGAGGCTTCCTGCCGACGGCTAATAGGCCGGTACTCGAATCTCCTGTTAGTGTATTCCTTGACTAAGTTTTTTGCCCTTCCCGGTTTGAGGTTAGGATGCGGTTTAGGGCCGGAAAAGATAATGAAAGCTCTGGCGTGGTTAAAAGATCCATGGAGTGTCAACTGTTTTGCCCAGCGAGCCGGAATAGCCGCTCTAAAGTCACCTTCTTTCGGCGAAAAAACCCGTGAACTAATCACTCAAGAAAGAAATTATTTAATGCATAATTTGGGAAAAATCCCTGGCTGTAAGCCTTATCCGGCAGAAGCCAACTTCATTTTAATGGACATAAGCGGGATGGGTCTTTCCGCTCCCGAAATGGTTGACCGGCTGGGAACCCGCGGTATACTTGTCCGCGATTGCAGTTCTTTTGTCGGTTTGAATAGCCATTACATTCGGGTGGCAGTCAAGGATCGGCAGGCAAACGACCGGCTTCTTCACTCTTTGGAGGAGATAGGAGGTAAGAGAGTTGACTAAACTTGTCCTGGTGCGGCATGGGCACACTCCATGGAACAAAGGACGACGCTACCAGGGTCACAGCGATGTGCAACTAAGCGAAGAAGGCAGGGAACAAGCCCGACGGCTGCGAGACAGGTTCAAGGAAACAAAAATTGATGCTATATATGCCAGTGATCTTTCTCGAGCTCTGGAGACGGCGCAAATCATTGCCGAGCCCCACGGGCTGATTGTACAACAGATTCCAGAATTGAGAGAAATGAATTTCGGAGTCTGGGAAGGGCTGACCTTCGCAGAAATTCAAGCGCAATTCCGGGAACTGGCCGATGGTTGGTATAAGAATCCCGCCGACTTACAAATCCCGCAAGGAGAGACGTTCCGCCAAGTTAGAGATAGAGCGTACAAGGCAGTGCTCGAGCTAGTTGCCAAACATCCCGATGAAACCGTTTTGGTGGTATCCCACGGCGGCACTATCCGCGCCGTTATTTGTGCCGTACTGGATTTAGAAATGGATCGAATATGGCAGTTCCGCCAGGATAATACTGCGGTTAACATAATCGAATTTTATGAAGGACGAACGGTTATCTCTCTTTTAAATGATACCCACCACCTTTACGATTCCGGAGTCAGTTAATAAGCAGGCGTAGGGCTGGATACACTAAAGGTGTAATTCCAGTTAGAGGGGGTTGATGAAGGTGGCGGACGATTTTAAATCCCGGGCTCCCTGGAATTCAGAACCCAGTTTAAAAGAGATGGCCAACGAAGTAGGTATCAATTTTGACCAATTTATTGACGCTTTGGCAGAGCAAAAATCGGATGCAGAAATGGCAGAAGAATTCGGGGTATCCGAAAAAACAATTTACCATCTGCGAGATCATTTTGAAAGGTTTGGCATCCATTCCATTGTAGGTCAGGATTAAGGCAGGTTCAACCCTGCCTTAGTTTTTCTTAAAATTACCTGGTCACTGGGGGCGGAGGTATGCTATAATGTTGGGAAATAGTTAGAGGGACGGAAGGGAGTAGATCTGCGGTGTCAGAGGGAAAGTTCAGCATGGAAGGACTTACTTTTGATGACGTGCTTTTGGTTCCTGGTGAATCGTCAGTTCTACCCAAAGATGTGGATGTAACTACTTATCTTACTAACCGTATCAAATTAAATATTCCTATTCTAAGCGCAGGGATGGATACGGTAACCGAATCCCGGATGGCCATTGCCATAGCTCGGGAAGGGGGAATAGGAATTATTCATAAAAATATGTCCGTTGAGCGGCAGGCTCTGGAAGTTGACCGGGTTAAGCGTTCCGAACACGGGGTGATCAGCGATCCATTTTCTTTAAGTCCTGAGCACCGTATCAGTGATGCTCTGGAGCTAATGGAGAGATATCATATCTCCGGTGTGCCTATAACCGTTGAAGGCAAGCTGGTTGGAATCATAACCAACCGGGACCTGCGCTTTGAAACCGACTACAGCCGAAAAATAGGCGAAGTCATGACTAAAGACAACCTTATCACTGCTCCGGTAGGAACTACCCTGGAGAAGGCTAAGGAAATTTTAAGGCAACACAAAATAGAAAAACTTCCCATTGTCGACGAAAATTTCATGCTCAAAGGATTAATTACGATCAAGGATATTGAAAAAGCCCGCAAATACCCCAATGCAGCAAAAGATGAAGGCGGGCGTCTCCGGGTAGGAGCTGCTATCGGTGTCGGAGCGGATACTATGGAACGAGTCGAGGCCCTTGTTAAGGCAAAAGTCGATGTTTTGGTCGTAGATACCGCCCATGGGCATTCCAAAAACGTCATAGAAACAGTCAAAAAGATTAAAAATCGGTACCCGGAGGTAGAACTGATTGCCGGAAACGTAGCCACTGCCGAGGGTACGGCAGCCCTGATCCGCGCAGGTGCGGATGCAGTGAAGGTAGGCGTCGGCCCGGGATCCATCTGTACCACCCGGATAATCGCCGGAATTGGAGTGCCTCAGTTGACTGCCATATATGATTGTGCCCGGGAGGCAGCCAAATTCGGCATTCCCATAATTGCCGACGGTGGTATTAAATATTCCGGCGATATTACTAAGGCTATTGCTGCCGGTGCGAGTACAGTTATGATTGGTAGTCTTCTTGCCGGGACGGAAGAGAGCCCGGGAGAAATTGAAATTTACCAAGGTAGAAGTTTTAAGGTTTACCGGGGTATGGGTTCCCTGGGGGCTATGAAAGAAGGTAGCAAGGACCGATACTTCCAGGAGGATAATCAAAAATTGGTTCCTGAAGGCATCGAAGGAAGAGTACCGTATAAAGGCCCTCTTTCGGAAACCATATATCAATTGATCGGCGGACTCAGGGCAGGTATGGGCTACGTTGGTGCCCGTAATATTAAAGAACTGCAAGAAAAAGGAAAGTTTATCCGCATAACTAGTGCCGGCTTACGGGAGAGTCATCCTCACGACGTAACTATCACTAAAGAAGCTCCTAATTATCGTATCTAACCCGAGGAGGGCATGACTGTAAGAGTCATGCCCTCCTGCCGTTGAAGGGGAAGAAGGTTCAGCTTGGAGGTTGGCCGTTATGTTTCAGAGTATAGACGAAGTTCAGAAAAAATTGGCGGAAGAAAAGTATCTGGCCAGTGAAAAAATTGCTACGGCTGTTTTTTTGGCCTGCAGGCTCGAAAAACCGCTCCTGGTAGAGGGCCCCGCCGGGGTCGGCAAAACAGAATTGGGCAAGGTAGTGGCCAAGATCCTGGGTGCGCGTCTCGTCCGGCTCCAGTGTTACGAAGGATTGGATGAGGCAAAAGCGCTTTACGAGTGGAACTACCCCAAGCAGCTTCTTTACATTCAGTCGTGTTTTAGGGAGAACAGCTGGGATAAAGTGCGCCGGGATATTTACACTCCTGAATTTCTCCTCGCACGGCCCCTTCTAGAAGCACTTACCTCCAACGAGCCAACTACCTTACTGATCGACGAACTGGATAAGAGTGACGAGGAATTTGAAAGTTTTTTATTGGAAGCTCTGTCGGAGTTTCAGGTGAGTATACCTGAGCTGGGAACCATAAAGGCGGTTAAACGGCCTACGGTAGTTATCACCAGCAATAATGCCCGGCAGTTTAGCGATGCATTGAAACGTCGTTGCATTTATCTTTACATTGATTATCCAAAGTTTGAACATGAATTGCAGATTATACGCCTGAAGATAACGGATATAAAAGAGGAACTGGCCCGCCAAGTTGTCCGTTTTGTCCAGACAGTGAGAAAGCTGCCGTTAAATAAAAAACCGAGCATTTCGGAAACATTGGATTGGGCCCGCACTCTTTCCCTGTTAAAAGTTGAGAGTTTAAACCAAGCCGCCGTGGAAAACAGTTTGATGGTCCTGTTAAAAAACCAGCAGGATCTCGAACAAGTACAGAAAAAAGTTCCCCATCTCCTGTGAATCTGGGAATATCGAGGGGGGATGTCTGCTGGAAGGCTCCATTCTGAAATTTGCGCGGCTACTCCGAAAAGCCGGCATCGAAGTCGCCCTTTCGGAAGTTATTGATTGTTTGCGGGGAATATCTCTGATAGGGATAGATGGAGCCAGGTTTTATCATTTGCTTGCCTGTACTCTGATTAAGGAGCCAGGGGATCAAAAGATTTTTGACAAAGTTTTTCAACTGTATTTTAAGGGTAAGGCGCTTAAGACTTCGGAAAGGAAAAAAGAGGTGTCGGAGGATTTTACATCAGAAAACAGGGCGGAAACAGCCGACGGACGGGGCCTCGGTCCCAGTGGATCCGGCGTTCCTGTGGAAGCCGTATTGCAAACGGTAACCTCTGGAAGTGCAGATAACTACCGCGCACTGGTTGAGAGGGCTGTCAACAGTATGGGTAGACTTCATCGAAATGACTTGGAACGGATTGATGAATTGCTACAACGGGCCAAAGTAACGCTGCAGTGGTTTATGGTTCTTCACCGTCTAGAGCAGTTGAAAGAAAGGAACCTAATCAGTGAGGAAAGCTGGCAGAGTTATATGGAAAACATGAAACAGTTAGAGATATTGCTGGAACAAGAGATCGAGAAACGCCTGGTGGAGGCTTTCGGAGAAGAAGGGTTAGTGAAGGTACTGGCTAACACCAACTTGCGAGAAAAAAATTTTTATGAATTACGGGAAGACCAGGTGGAAGAATTGAGGATGAGGGTAAGACGACTGGCCCGGAGGCTGGCTACGCGTCGGGGCAGGAGGCGGAAGCTGAGTTCCAGCGGGCAGGTTCTTTTGCGCCAGGTGCTGCAGGAGTCACGTAAGACAGCGGGAATACCGGTTAAACTAGTTCGCGGGAAGCGGGAGGTAAGCAAGCCTGAATTAATAATTTTATGTGATGTATCTGGTTCCGTAGCGCGATTTAGTGAATTTATGTTACAGTTGGTATATTCGATCCAGAGTCAATTTAAGAAGGTTCGTTCTTTCGTGTTTGTAGATACTCTGGAAGAAGTTACTCATCTGTTCTCTACCTTGAAGATAGAAGAAGCTTTGGGGCAAATTTCCCGGGGGATGCGTTGTTCCCAGTCCGGATATTCCGACTTCGGTCGAGTGTTTCAGGAGTTTGCCGAGAATTATCTCGCGGCCGTTACCCATACTACCACCTTGATCATTCTGGGAGATGCCAAAAATAACTGGCGTCCTCCCCGAACTGAATTTTTGGCTGAAATAGCCAGTAAGGCGCGGCGGGTCATTTGGCTTAACCCGCGCCCGAAGGAAACCTGGAATCAAGAGGATGGCTTGATGGACATCTATGCCCCGTACTGCGACAAGGTCTTGGAGTGTCGAAATCTGAGACAACTGGAGCGGGTGGCCAGCGATATTTTTTAAGGAATAAAAACCTTGCAAAAAATTTTTTGATTAAATCATATATACTCAACGCAAAATAAAAAATATCATAACGACAAAAAGCTGTGTCAACTGGCAATACCTGGCATTAAGGTGGAAAAATGCGATATTTTTTGTTATACTTAATGCGAGGAAGATTTTGTTATAAAGGAGGCGGATCATGGAGTTAAAACGAGAATTAAGCGCGGAAGAAAAACGCAGGTTGGCTCAAGAAAGGGCGGAAGAATTACGAGAAAGAATCCAGGATTATTTGGAGGCAAGTAAACATATTCCAACCGGTTTTAAACTTGCCGACCAATATGAAGAGCGTAAACAAAAAATACTGAAAATACTCAATGCCACGGAAGAAGATTGGTATAACTGGAAATGGCAGTTGCGCAACAGGTTCACGAGCACGGAGCAACTGGCCAAAGTGCTGGACTTGACCGACCAAGAAATTGAAGATATTGAACGGGTAGGTAAGAAGTATCGCTGGGCTGCTTCACCTTACTACGTCAGCCTTATGGATCCCAAGGATCCCAACTGTCCGATTCGGAAGCAGGCTATTCCGTGCATTGAGGAGTTAAATGATACGGTAGGAGAAGCAGATCCTATGGGAGAGGAATTTACCTCTCCGGCCCCGGGAATTACTCGCCGTTACCCCGATCGTTTAATAATTAACGTTACTAATCTGTGCGCGATGTATTGCCGTCATTGCCAGAGAAGGCGCAACATCGGTGAAGTAGACAAGGTTACTCCCAAAGCCGATCTGGAAGCCGCCCTGGATTACGTGCGGCAAAACCCGGAAATCAGGGACGTCCTGTTGACGGGCGGAGATGCTTTTATGCTCAGCAATGATCAGCTGGACTGGTTGTTGGGAGAATTGGATAAAATTGAGCACGTTGAGATAAAGCGTTTAGGCACCAGAACTCTGGTAACCATGCCTATGCGCGTGACTCCTGAGCTTTGTGCTGTTTTGGAAAAACACCATCCGGTTTATGTCAATACCCATTTTAACCATCCTAAAGAAATTACCCCTGAGGTGGCTAAAGCCTGTGACCGGTTAACTAAAGCCGGAGTACCTATAGGAAATCAGGCGGTTTTATTGCGCGGAATCAATAATGATCCGCACGTGATGAAAAAACTAAACCATGAGCTGTTGAAAGTCAGGATTCGACCCTATTATATTTTCCACGCCAAGCCAGTAAAAGGAACTACCCACTTCATCACCCGGGTGGAAGAAGGTATTCAGATAATGGAGCATCTGCGTGGTTATACTTCGGGATTGGCAATACCCACTTATTTAATCAACGCTCCTCACGGCTATGGTAAGACACCTATGTTACCCGAATATCTAGTATCTTCTGGCCCGGATTACGTAACCATTCGGACCTGGGAAGGCCGGGTAATGAAATATCCCAACGGAGTTCCAAACTCTGTAAAGGAATAATCACCGTAAGGCAGGCGGTCCGGCTGGCGCAGGCCAGCCTTCATTATTTTATGGCAATAATTGGTTTTGAAATGCGACATCAATTGCTTTAGAGTAATTTATGGAGACGATTTGTTGAGTTCCAGTTCAGTTTGAGGTGTTTCTCTATGAAAAGAATCTGGTTTGTGGTTTTGGTTACTGTCATCGCGGGAACGTTCCTGGGAGGGGCATGGTATTGGCACCGGCTATCCCGGCCGGAAGCGTTTTTGCCTGATCGTAGTGAAAATCAGTCGGGGTCTCCGAATTCCGGTTTGGAGGACGAAAGAGAAGCGCTGGCCAACAATTTGAATATTCTTCTTCTGGGCAGAGACACTCGCCCGGAAGAAGATTCTCTTCGCACTGACACTATTATATTGGTGAGTTTAATCCCTGAACAAGAGCGGATAGCCCTGCTGTCCATTCCGCGAGATACCCGCGTATCGGTTCCCGGAAAGGGTTATGTTAAAATAAATGCCTTGCCTCAATTGGGAGGTATTGAGTTACTAAGAGACGTATTATCAGATTTGCTTGGGATACCTATCCACAATTATGTCCTGACTGATTTCAAAGGATTTATGCAGGCCATTGATATGCTGGGCGGAGTTACCATTGATGTAGAACAGGATATGTACTACCGTACTGGAGATATGGTTATAAATCTCAAGAAGGGAAGACAGCATCTCAATGGGGAACAGGCTTTACAATACGTTAGATACCGTAACTATACCCTGGGAGATATAACCCGTACCCAGCGTCAACAAAAGTTGCTTAAGGCTTTCGCAAATGAAGTTATGCAGGTCGGTACCATAAGAAAGCTACCTCAATTGCTACCTCAGCTCTGGAAGACCGTAGAAACGGACCTGAGCTGGCGGCAAGTGCTGGCTATACTTTCTTGGGCGAGGGATTGGGATAGCAAACAGATCATAAGCCATACTTTACCGGGAAGCTTTCAGGCGGGAACTACCTACTGGATTGTAGACAAGGGAAAAGCCCGGGAGGTAACCCGGAAGATCCTTCAAGGAGTAGTGGAAGGACCGGTAGTGCTGGGTTCGGTCGGAGGTTCTGGAGAAAAACTCGAGCCGTCGAGAGAAAATCAGTTAAAGACAGATATTTCTTCTAGTACGCCTGATACTGAAATTCCCGTTACGGTTATACAGGAAACCTATGAAGGAGAGCCGGAAGTAGAGTTGTCGTCGGATACTGTACAAGAGGCGCGGGAGGAAGCCAAAAGCGTAGTCGGCGAGGTTTATCAACCGAGAGATGAATCTGACCTGCCGCTAAAGGAGCAGATTCTAATGACTAATTCCGATAACCATGAGGAGACTGTACAAAGTGATGTCTATTTATCTTTTTAAGCCCCAAATGATTTTTAGGGGAAGGATTTTTAGGCCAGCTCGAGAATAAATATGAAAAAACTTCCTACGCGTAAATATTCCAGACTTGCAGGAGGAAAAAAATGGGGGACAAAAACATTCCTGTCGCTGATTTTGCCGTTATAGGTGGCTCCAGCACTTTTTCGCTGGATTTTCCGGCAGACTTGCAGCATCCCGAAGTCGAGATCCTGGAAAGGGATTTGGTTTTCTCCACGCCTTTCGGAGAGAGCCCTTCTTTTATTCTTTTTCGTCTAAAGGGAGATAACCGGATGGTGCTGACTTGTAAAATGCATGGCTGGCGTCCGGGAGTATCGAGGGCCGATGCATCTCGCCAGGTTTTTTGGGTGTTACAGCAGGCGGGGGTAAAAAAAATTCTTAGTGAAGGGGGAGTTGGGGCCTTAAACCACCTGCTGAAGCCCCGAGATTTGCTTGTACCGCATGATTATATTGATTTTTCCATGCGGAAAGATGTGAGTCTGACCAGTGAATACCTGCTCATTATGCGGGAGTCGGTGTGCCCCGAAATAAGGAAAAAATATGTCAGGGCTGCTGAAAAATTCGCCCGGGGGAGAGTTTTTGATCGCGGTATCTACGTAGTAACTGATGGACGTCATTTTGAAAGTCCTTCCGAAGTATCCTTTTTTAGACAAATACAGGGAGACATTGTTGGCCAGAGTATGTGTCCCGAAGTTTACCTGGCGCGGGAAATCGGCGCCTGCTACGGGCGTATAGACATGGTAGTAAATTATGCGGAAGGCGTAGTAGAAGATTGGAAGCATGAAGAACTGAAGCAAATATTTTACGAGGAGGCAACTACTATAGCTGAAATCATCCTGGAATGCTTGCAAAAGGTAGAGCTCAACTCCTCCTGTAACTGCCAGAACTTGCGGAAGGAAACATTGCTTAAAGAAAATAGGGGAAGAGAGGAGGTTTAATTATGGCTGCGGAAGTTTATTTTGCCGATATGCGCGCCAAAAAGGGATCCAACCTTTTGGATAAAGTAGAGAGGCTTTTTGATAGGGCAGGTTTTGCTGAATTAATTGCTCCTAAAGACCTGGTCGCCCTAAAAGTTCACTTTGGAGAACGGGGTAATACGGCTTATATCAGGCCGACCTTTGTTCGTAGGATAGTAGACAAGGTAAAAAAGAAGGGAGGAAAGCCGTTCCTAACCGACGCTAATACCTTGTACGTAGGTTCACGGGCAAATGCGGTGGACCATTTAGAAACGGCTATTGAAAACGGTTTTGCCTATGCGGTCGTCGGTGCTCCTCTCATAATAGCCGACGGACTTACGGGAAAAGACTACATTAAGGTTCCCATATCCGGAAAACACTTTAAGGAAGTGAAGATAGGAAGTGTCGTATATCATGCTGATGCCATAATAGGCGTTACTCATTTCAAAGGACACGAAGCAACCGGTTTTGGGGGTACCATAAAAAACATAGGTATGGGTTTGGGCAGTCGCAGTGGTAAACAGATGATGCATTCCGACATCCTGCCTTCCATAAACCCGGAGAAGTGTGTAGCCTGCGGCAAGTGCATTCCGTGGTGCCCCGGCGAAGCTATTGAAATTAGAGAGAAGAAAGCGGTAATTATAACCGATAAATGTATGGGCTGCGGGGAATGTACCGTTACCTGCCCGCAGCAGGCTATTGCTATTAATTGGAAAACCGAACCGGATGTTATTCAAGAAAAAATGGCAGAGTACGCCTTGGGCGTATTACAAGATAAGAAAAACAAAGCCGGTTTCTTCAGCTTCGTCATGAATGTGACTCCCGACTGTGACTGTTTCTCTTGGAGTGACGCTCCTATCGTTCCGGACGTCGGCATACTTGCTTCCCGCGACCCGGTTGCTCTCGACCAAGCTTGTCTTGATTTAGTTAACGACCAAATAGCCCTGACTAACAGCCGATTGGGAAATAAGAACGATTACGAAGACAAATTCCGGTGCATCCATGGGATTGATGGAACGCTACAACTAACACATGCGGAAAAATTGGGGCTGGGTTCGCGGCGTTATGAATTAATTAAGATTTAAACTACGGAAGGCAGAGAAGATCTCTCTGCCGCATTTTTATGGTCTTGAGGGTGTTTTAGTAAGGAAAGGGGTGAAAGATTGCATTACGAAGGCAATATCTTCCGTCCGCCCAGCGAGGCTCGAAGTTTGATTTTACAGGTTACGGTCGGCTGTTCTCATAACCGGTGCACTTTTTGCGGCATGTATAAAGATAAGAAATATCGTGAGAAAGATTTAGGTCTAATCCGAGATGATATTATAGAAGCCCGGGAATTGTACCCCGCTACCCGCCGGGTATTTTTGGCCGACGGAAATGCTCTGGCTATGGAAACCGCCAAATTACTGCAGATCATGCATTGGCTTCGGGACTCCTTTCCTTACCTAGAAAGAATAGCCATATATGCCGGACCGCAGGATATTTTGCAAAAGACCCAAGAGGAGTTGCTACAGCTTAGGGAGGCCGGTTTGAAAATGATTTATCTGGGTGTCGAATCCGGTGATGACGAACTCCTTCGGGAAGTGCGCAAGGGCGCCACGGCAGAGGAGATGATTAAAGCCGGGCAAAAGATCAAGGAAGCTGAAATACCTCTATCGGTTACTGTAATTTCCGGTCTTGGAGGCGTGGAACGCATGGAAAGTCATGCCCGGGAGACAGCCCGGGTCCTAAATGCTATCAATCCGGATTATCTAGGCGTATTAACTTTGATGATCCTTGACAACACACCCTTGGGCTTAAAGACAAAGCGAGGTGAGTTTAAGCCGTTAAACCGGTTTGAGGTACTGCAGGAGTTACGTCTGTTGGTTCAGGAACTGCAGATCAGCAACTGTATTTTCCGCAGCAACCATGCTTCCAATTACCTGCCGTTAAAAGGTGTCTTGGCTGAGGATAAAGACAGTATCCTGGCGGTTTTGGATGAAGCCTTGACATACCGCCGCGAGGAATGGTTGAGGCCTGAAGAATGGCGGGGACTTTAAGGAGGAGTCTTAAGATGACCATTGGCTTGATCTGTGCTCTTCCTCAAGAAGGAAAGCTTCTCCGGGAAAAAATGGCTGTCGAAACAATAGACGAATTGGCGGGAAGAAAGTTCTTTTTCGGTACTTTGAATAAAAAACGGATTGTTCTAGCCTTCAGTGGAGTAGGTAAAGTTAGCGCGGCTCTTACAACCCAGCTAACCGTTGACCGTTTTTCAATCTCCCGCCTTATCTTTTTTGGTACCGCCGGTTCACTCAGCAATGTTCTTCAGGTAGGAGATATAGTGGTGGGTACCGAGGCAGTGCAGCATGACGTGGATTTCGCCGGCGTTCCGCTCGGGCAGAAGAACATTTTACACGAAGGGAGATATTGGTATCCTTGTGATGAACTGATGCTGGAAAGGGCCGGTTATGTAATTTCCCGCTTTCAGTCCTTACCGGTTTTCAGGGGAGAAAAAAGAATGCCCCGAGTTTTCATGGGTCCCGTCCTCACCGGAGACAGGGCAGTAGTGAGCAGCACTTACCGACAAAAGTTAAACGAAAGGTTTTCTGCTATGTGTGTGGAGATGGAAGGCGCTGCGGCCGCCCAGGTTTGTTTTGCCAATCAAATACCTTTTCTATTGATTCGTGGTATTTCAGATGAGGCTGACGAGCATACAGAAAGACAATTCTGGGACAATATAGAACGAGCCGCAGAAGTAGTCGGTCTTTTCATTGAGTGTTTTTTGGAAAAGTAGAGTTAAGCAATAAAATCTTACTAGGGGGGTCCGAATATGAGGATTTTCGAAGGCAAAACAACACGCACCTATCTGGGGAGAATGGATCATGGAAGCGATCTCTTAAAATCGCTGGAGGAATTTATCATGCGGGAAGATATCAGGTGCGGTAAAGTTCAGGTGATCGGCGCCGTATCCCGAGGAGCGTTTGGTTTTTATTCACAAAAAAATAAGGAATATAGAATTTGCCAGTTGGACAAAGAGATGGAAATTGCAACGTGTATCGGAAACATCTCTTTAAAAGATGGTAAGCCGTTTGTGCATGCCCATATTCTCTTCAGTGATGAAGAAGGCAGGACGTATGGGGGGCATTTAACGGAAGGCACTATTGTATTTGCTGCTGAATTTATAGTGGAGGAAGTAGAAGATACCGCACCGAATCGGGTTTTTGACTCTGTTACGGGATTATTTTTGTGGGAATAATCGGGAAGATCTATTCACGGTCCTCCTGGTCGGGTTTACGAGCAGGTGAAGGAACTAAGTTTTCCAACACAACCGTTGCCCTTTGTTCTTCTATTGTGGCCAGACGGCTGCGGCGGTATCCATAGCTAAAATAGATAATTAGTCCCAAAGCCATCCAGATGAAAAATCGTATCCAGGTTAAGCGAGGAAGGTTGAAAATAAGAAATACTGCAAAACCTATAGCAGCCAGGGGTACTACCGGCATCCAAGGCACTTTAAAAGGCCGCGGGAGATCAGGCATAGTCTTGCGCAGTACTATAACACCGATAGACACTACTAAGAAGGCAGACAAGGTGCCGATATTGGCCAGTTCCGCTACCATACCAATAGGCAGGAAACCACCTAACAATGCGACTACCAGTCCCACCAGGAGGGTATCAATATAAGGTGTTTTATATTTTTTATGGATGACCGCAAAAACAGGTGGCAATAAACCATCCCGGGCCATGGCAAAGAAGATACGGCTCTGCGCGTAGATGCAGGCTAGTAGGACGCTAGTCAGGCCGGCAAGGGCACCAACAGCCAGAAAAGCCGATGCCCCTCTAATTCCGGCTGCAAGAAAGGCGGCACTTACGGGAGAGGATGTGTTCAGCCGGGTGTAAGACAGCATACCGGTTAAGACGGCGGCAACTAAAATATATAGAATAGTGGAAATCGCCAGGGAACCTATGATGCCGCGGGGAAGATCCCGGGCGGGGTTTTTTACTTCTTCAGCGGCGGTGGAGACGGCATCAAATCCGATGTAAGCAAAGAAAACGATAGCAGCTCCCCGCATTATTCCTCCGATACCGAAAGGAGCAAAAGGAATCCAGTTGGATGGATTAACGCGCGTGGCGCCCCAGATGATAAATACCAGGATTACCAAGAGCTTAATAGCCACTATACTTTTAGTAGCCTGGGCGCTATGGCGAGTTCCTCTGGTTGCTATCCAGGTCATCAGGAATGTTATCATTATAGGAGGTAAATTTATTACTCCCCCTTCCAGAGGTGAACGAGAGAAGCTATCCGGCAATATCACCCTGAAGGATTTGAGCAAATCGACAAAGTAAGAGCCCCACCCAATAGAAACAGCTCCCGCTGCTACCACGTATTCAAGTACCAAATTCCAGCCGATGATCCAGGCCAGGATTTCTCCCAGCGACGCGTAAGCGTAAGTGTAGGCGCTGCCGGCCACGGGTACTAGCGATGCCAGTTCTGCATATACCAGGGCTGCCAGGCCTGCCGCAGTACCTGCAATTATAAACGAAACTATCACTCCCGGGCCTGCGTATTTGGCAGCAGCTACACCGGTGAGCACAAAAATCCCGGTTCCAATAATTGCTCCGACACCCAGGGCTATAAGGTCATACATACTCATAGTTCGAGACAATGCTGCTTTTCCTTCATCAGATGATTCGGCTAAAATCAGGTTAATCGGTTTCCTTCGCCAGACTGACATTGATCATCTCACCCGTTTTCTAGTCTTTCCTGATTAATCTTCTTTATGTAAAAAGGGCAAAGTGTTTTTTTAAAGATAATTTTTGTGTGTTATAATAGGTTTTAGTATTAATAACTAACAAGATCGGAGAAAAGAGGTCGCAGAACCATGAAGTACTTTATTGAGACTTGGGGCTGTCAAATGAACGAAAGGGATACGGAAACTATTGCCGGTCTGTTGGAAGAAATGGGCTACTCGCCGGGAAAGAAAGATGAAGCCGATGTAATAATTCTCAATACCTGCTGTGTCCGGGAGAAGGCAGAACAAAAGGTATATGGAGAAATAGGTCATTTACGACATCTAAAATCGAAAAATCCAAACTTGGTGATCGGTATCTGCGGTTGTATGGCCCAACAGGAAGAGGTTGCGGAAAAAATGCGCCAGCGGTTTCCACATATAGATTTGATTTTTGGCACCCATAATATTCACCAATTGCCTCGGCTCCTGGAACGAGCACGTAAGTTTAATGAAGTGCAAGTGGAAATATGGGAAAGAGAAGGGGAAATTATCGAGCACCTTCCCGCCCGCAGGGCAGATAAATTCAAAGCTTATGTTTCCGTAACTTACGGCTGTAACAACTTTTGTACCTACTGTATTGTTCCCTACGTTCGAGGCCGAGAGAGAAGTCGTCTGCCGGAAGATATATTAAAAGAAATCAAGGACCTAGTGGAACAGGGAACGGTAGAGGTAATGCTCCTCGGACAAAACGTTAACTCGTATGGGAAGGACCTGGATAAGGAGATTGACTTTGCCGATCTTCTGCAAATGGTTGATGAGGTCAAAGGGCTAAGGCGTATACGCTATATGACTTCTCATCCTAGGGACTTTACCGATAAACTCATAGCCACCATTGCCGCCAGTGATCACGTCTGCGAACATTTCCATCTGCCGGTGCAAGCGGGAAGCAACGATGTCCTGCAGAAAATGAATCGAGGATATACCAGGGAACAATACATGGAGCTGGTAGAAAAGATCCGGCGGCAAGTTCCGGGTGCCAGCATTACCACCGACATTATTGTTGGTTTTCCAGGGGAAACGGAGGAAGATTTTCAGGATACCCTTGATTTAGTGAAAAAAGTGCAGTTTGACGCTGCCTTTACCTTCCTTTATTCTCCGCGGAAGGGAACTGTAGCCGCCAAGATGCCGGACCAGATTCCCGATGAGGTTAAGAAAGAAAGATTTCAGCGGCTCCTGGAACTGCAGAATTCTATTAGCCTGGCAAGTAATAAACGCCTGGTGGGGAGTACGGTTGAAGTATTGGTTGAAGGTAAGAGTAAAACCAATCCACATAAGCTAAGCGGTCGTACCCGCACCAATAAAGTGGTGATTTTCGAAGGTCCGGAGGAAATTATCGGGAAATTTGTTCCCATCAAGATTACAGAAGCTAAAACTTGGAACCTAGAAGGAAATGTTGAGCACCAAGGAGAGGGGGGATAGGAATGTCGGTGATGGAAAAAGCTCACGAATTGGCCAAAGCATTAGAAGAGTCGGAAGAATTGTCCAGACTGCGTCAAGCGGAACTGCAGATAGCTCAAGATCCGGTTGCCAAGAAAATATTGGCCGAATTTTATCAGACTCAGCGGGAACTTATGCAGGCGAAGTCTCAAGGAAAAGACCCGGCGCCGGAACAGTTGGAGAAGGTTAAGGAAATTGAAGAGAAGATGGAGAATAATGAAAGTTTACAAAATTATGCCCAGGCGCAAAAAGAAGTGACCCAACTTCTACAAAGCGTCAACTTCATAATTTCCAAGGCGATAACCGGCGAGGCTCCTGCCTGTGGTCCCGGTTGTGACAAGGGGTGTTGTTAATAAAAAAGCCTTCTGGTGGCGTATAGCTCCAGAAGGCTTTGGTTTATCTTCCTCCAGTTATGCTTCAGACTTCTCTTTGATTTCCTGTGGAAGGTTGTTATCGGATCAAACGGTTAAGTACAAGGCTAGCTTGAAAAAGTCTTATTTGAGGAATTCTTCAAAAGACGGTTACACCATATACTATGACGGCGCCGGGCATAATCTAAATCTACCTTACCGCTGAACATTCCCGGTATAAGTTTACGGTTGTCTCGGTAAAGAAACGCTGCCAGGTGGGTTATTATACCAAACAGTATCATAAATGTCGCCACGTTATGCAGGGCGGTATTTAACTTCATAAAACTGTCGGCAACCATCAGGGAAGATGAGGGAAGATTCTTAATCACTTTTATAATTCCGGTCACTATTATTAACAAAAAGCTTACGGCAAAATAGGCATAAGCCAGTCTCTGTTCAGCCAGGTACTTATCGGAAGGCGGCTCTTCTCCAAAACCCAGCATACATTTAATAATCTGAATTGATTCCCTGAAGTCTCCCCGCCGGGGAAGTATACCAAATTCCCTTTTCAGCGTGTGGTAAACAACATGGTACACTACGGCAAAGATTAAGACCATAGCTGCTACATAATGAATGTATAGAGTAATGGAAAAGTTGGATGTCCAGCCCAACCCCGGAATTTGATCTACCATGTACCGTTTGTAAAGGGGAAGCTGTCCGAAACCGCTGAACAAGAGGGCGAAAGTAGATAAAGCCACCAGCCAGTGGACCAACCGAACGGAAAGACTGTGGCGAACTACTTTGTTCTCTTCCGGCAAGAGTTTTTCGGCCACCTTATTCTCCTCCTTTCATAGTCCTGTAGGCAGCGTAGCCGGCGGCAAAGGCACCGGCCAGGGGAGCTACTACGAAACCCCAGGCCATTCCATTAGGTGTCTCTAGATAATTTTCGACTCCTACCGGCATTCCCGGGATCCCGGGTTGCTGTTTTTTTGCTTTGGATTTAGTCTGCATTATAGCTTGGTGAATCTTTTGGAAAGGCACCGACGATACATAGAAAGTGGAAGTACCGCCGTTTTCTTTTTCCCCGTAAATAAAACCATCCAACTCCTTTGCCCGCTGGTGGGCCAGCTTACGCATTTCTTCTTTCGGTCCAAAGGTGATAGCCTCGTTAGGACATGCCTCCGCACAGGCAGGCAATTTTCCGGCAAGCAACCGGTCATAGCAAAGGTCGCACTTGTACATAACCCCTCCCCCGGCAAATTTCGGAGCGACTTTAAGATAGAGACCCACTCCGGCCTGCCTCTGCGGGATATGCCAGGGACATACCGTTCGGCATTTGGCTCCTCCAAAACATATGTTGGGATTAATTAAAACCGGGCCTTCAGGAGTTTTTTGCTGAGCGCTAAATGGACATAGTTTGGCACACGGGGGATTATCGCAGTGCATGCAGCGACGGGGGATATATATTTTTTCCTTACGCCCGTTATGTTCCACTTGTACCTCCTGGACAAATGTCCAGTTGTAAGGCGTTAAGCGGTCGGTCAAATGTCTCTTTTTTGACCAATCCTCATGCTTTTTTTGCGGCCAGTAATCCAATATGTCCTTTACCGGTTCCGGGAAGCGGTTTTGGTTCTTATCACGACAGGCCTGGACGCAACGGGGGACTTTTACATCTTTACAACCGTCGCAGCGGCTTAGATCGATCACGCTTCCTACTGGTTGAACAACGGTACCTGCCGCCTCCCGGGCGAAAGCTTCGGCACCGGATAGGATTATTCCCCCTGCAATGGTTGACGCCAGTGAGCGTTTGAAAAATTCACGCCGTGTCAGGTTAGCCATTATTTCGCCTCCTTCGAGTATATTAAGGTAAATTACCTGAAATTAGATTACTTGCGCTCTTCCCTCACCTCCCTAGGGATGGTGTATTCTGGTACTCCCTAGGGGTATATTATAACGGATGCTTAGTCCGAGTCAATAGTTTTAGCGAAAAATAAATATAGTATTTAATAAAAAAATGGCGTAAATTAGGTAACTTTTGTCACCGTGGAGGTTGTGCTATAATTTTAACTGGCAGAGCAAATTTAACCAGCATATTTCAGGGAGGAAGATCATCCTTGGCTCAATTTACGCCTATGATGCAGCAGTATTTGAAAATAAAGAAGGAATACAAAGACGCCATACTATTTTTCCGTCTCGGTGATTTTTATGAGATGTTTTTCGATGATGCACTGGTTGCATCCAGGGAACTGGAGATAACTTTAACCTCTCGGGAGGCGGGAAAAGACAGAAAGGTACCGATGTGTGGAGTTCCTTACCATGCAGCCGACGGGTACATCGGGCGTCTGATCGCCAAAGGATATAAAGTGGCTATCTGTGAACAGGTGGAGGACCCCAAGTCGGCGAAAGGAATTGTAAGAAGAGAAGTAGTGAGAGTTATTACCCCCGGAACGGTTACAGACAGTCAGTTGCTAGAGGAGAAAAAAAATAATTACTTGGTAGCTATTACAGAAGAAGAGGGTACCTTTGGTTTGGCTTACACCGATATATCAACAGGGGATTTCCGCTTAACCGAGATAGCGGGGAAGGACGCCCTCAACACCATTGTGGATGAACTAGCCCGCCTTCAACCTGCCGAATGTTTGTTGGAACCTCAATTATATGCCGATTCAGAGATTACCCGCCTGGTTCGCCGAAATGTTACGGGGTTATGTAGCTGTTATCCGGAAACAAGATTGAATAACCGAAGGGCCTACGAACTTTTAATCGAACATTTTCAGACCGTATCCTTAGAGGGTTTTGGCTGTGAAGATCTGCAGCAGGGAATCCGGGCTGCTGCCACTTTGCTGCTATTTTTGCAGGAAACCCAAAAAAGTAACCTGAGGCACTTATCCCGGCTAGTGACCTATTTTCCTAAAAATCATATGGTAATCGACGCCGCAACCCGGCGAAACCTGGAGTTGGTCAGTACTATAAGAAGCGGTGCACGTAAAGGGACTCTCCTTTGGGTGTTAGACCAAACTTTAACGGCCATGGGAGGAAGATTATTAAGACAGTGGATAGAGCAACCTTTACTCAGTGTGGAAGAGATCAGAAAAAGACAAGATGCCGTAGAGGCACTGGTTAACCATGTCTTTATCCGGCATGATTTACGGAGCCTGCTCAAGGGGATATACGACCTAGAAAGACTCATTACCCGTATATCTTACGGAAATGCCAATGCTCGGGATTTGCTAGCGTTAAAACAATCTCTTTCCAAACTGCCTGCTTTTAGAAAAATTTTGCAAAATGCTCCCGGCACACTACTCCAGGAGTTATATAAGAATCTGGATTTACTGTCGGATGTGGTTGAATTAATTGAGGCTTCTATCACGGATGATCCACCTCTTTCCGTAAAAGAGGGAGGAATTATCCGTGCGGGATACAACAGCGAGGTAGACAAATTGCGAGAGGCGGCCCGAAATGGAAAGCACTGGATAGCGGCGTTAGAAGCAGAAGAAAGAGAACGGACCGGTATAAAATCGCTGAAAGTCGGTTACAACAAAGTATTTGGCTATTACATCGAAGTTACCAAGCCCAACCTGCCCCATGTACCAGATGATTACATACGTAAGCAAACGCTGGCCAATGCAGAACGTTTTATAACCTCTAAATTAAAAGAATACGAAAATCTCGTGTTGGGAGCGGAGGAAAGGGCAGTCCAGCTAGAGTACGACCTTTTTGTGAAAATAAGAGAGGAGATCGCATCATCCATCCCCCGTATCCAGAAGGCTGCCCAGATCCTCGCTCAGTTGGATGTGCTGGCTTCACTGGCGGAAGTTGCTGCTACTTATAATTATTGCAAGCCAAAGGTCAACGAAGGCGATGCGATCTATATCAAAGAAGGCAGGCATCCGGTGGTAGAAAGGGTACTGGAGGGAGAAGTTTTTGTCCCCAATGATACGTACCTGGACTGTAACGAGCATCAAATGGCCATAATCACCGGTCCCAACATGGCCGGTAAATCGACCTACATGCGGCAGGTAGCTCTCATTACGCTTATGGCTCAAATGGGAAGCTTTGTTCCGGCGCGGGAGGCGGAAATAGGCATTGTAGACCGCATTTTTACGCGCGTGGGAGCCGCAGACGATTTGGCCACCGGTCAGAGCACGTTCATGGTAGAAATGAACGAAGTATCTAATATTTTACATAATGCAACCCGCAATAGTCTTATTATTTTAGATGAGATTGGACGCGGTACCAGCACCTACGATGGTGTCAGTATTGCCTGGGCGGTGGCAGAGTACCTCCTCGATCCTCAGAAGGCGGGAGCGAAAACACTGTTCGCCACCCATTATCACCAGCTCAACCGCCTGGCTGAGCTGCATACGCGGGTCAAAAATTACCGGGTGGCAGTGAAAGAAAAGGGCGATGACATCATTTTTTTGCGACAAATTGTTCCCGGCGGCACTGACCGAAGCTATGGAATCCAGGTTGCCCGTCTGGCTGGTCTGCCGCAAGAGGTAATTAGGAGGGCCAAAGAAATTTTGCATATGATCGAGGCTCAGGATGAAGTAGGGACTGGTTTGGCGCAACCGGCTGCTGGCTCTGAAAGAAATAAGGCCGGTCCGGTGAAGCAATTGGAGTTCTTTTCCAACAGCGAAGTGCAGGAAGTGATAAATGAGATTAAGGAACTAGACATTTTATCTATGACTCCTTTAGACGCCATAAATAAGCTCTATGAACTACAGATCAGAATTAGGAAAGGCAGGCATTGAATATGTCAGATTCCACAAGCAGGATTCACATTTTGGACCAGGAAACGGCCGATAAAATTGCGGCTGGAGAGGTTATTGAAAGACCGGCTTCGGTGGTTAAGGAGTTGGTAGAGAATTCTCTCGATGCTGGCAGCCGTATGATCGAAGTGGAAATAAGGGGTTGGGGGTTAGATTATATTCGAGTCACGGATAACGGAGAAGGTATGACTCGCGAAGAGATCCCTTTAGCTTTTCAACGACACGCTACCAGCAAAATTCGCAACGCCCAGGATCTTGATTCCGTCTTGACTTTAGGCTTCCGGGGGGAGGCCCTACCCAGCATTGCAGCCGTGGCCAAAGTAGAAGTACTTACCCGTACGGAAAAGAGTTTGCAAGGACACCGTTTCGAGATAATCGGGGGGAAAGAACTGTCGTTAGAACCATGCGGATGTCCTAAAGGTACTACCGTTAATGTCAGAGACCTCTTTTTTAACACTCCTGTCCGTAAAAAGTATTTAAAGAAGCCGGCGACAGAAATGGCTTTGATCACCGAGACGGTCGGGCGTCTAGCCCTTGCTCATCCCCATGTCGCTTTTCGTCTTACTCATAACCAGAGAGTAATCTTGACCACTTCCGGGAAAAATAACCTTTTAGAGACCATAGCCAGTGTATATGGTCCTGAAATCGGCCGCTCCCTCTTGCCGGTGGATTACCAAGGAAAATATTTACGGGTAACAGGTTATGTGGGACGACCTGAACTGCACCGGGGAAACCGCTCCTACCAGAACTTCTTCGTCAACCGCAGATATATCAGGCACTCGCTGTTAAATCAGGCTTTGGAACAGGCATTTCATACGTTAATTCCAACTAACCGCCATCCATTAGCCGTAATTCATTTGCAGCTCAACCCGGAGTTAGTGGATGTCAATGTTCACCCAGCCAAGCTGGAAGTTCGTTTCCGTGAAGAGCGGGAAGTGGCTGTAGAGCTGACCAAAGGGATAAGGGACGCGCTGGGCCGAACCCCGCTGGTACGCAAGGTAAAAGAGGTCGTCAAGAAGCCAGACTTCCAGGCTGCACACCAGGTAAGCATTAATTGGGAAAATGATGGGTCCAGTGTCGCTCGCCAGAGGGCCGCTATAGCGGAAACAGCAGAGACTTATTTAGAACGGAAAGTTGACGACAAGTTGCCGTATCTCAAAGTTTTGGGACAAGTTGGAGGTACGTATATTGTCGCTGCTACGGATGACGACTTATATCTGATCGATCAGCATGCAGCCCACGAACGGGTAATGTACGAGCGGCTAATGCATAAAGTGAAAAAGTCTCAGATACACTCACAAATACTGGCAGTTCCGGTTACTCTAGAGCTTTCTCCACCTCAGGTTCAGGTGTTGGAGAAAAAAATTTCAACTTTGGCTGCTTTAGGTATAACCGTAGAGGCTTTCGGGGGTAATACATTTCTAATCCGTACTTTTCCCCTCGACCTCAAGGTTAATTCTCAAAAGGAATTTCTGTTGGACCTTATAGATGTTGTTCTCGACGCAGATGATTTGGAACCGGCAGAACTACAGGAAAAGGCAGTAACGGTGATGGCCTGCCGGGCAGCAGTTAAGGCCAACGAAATCCTGTCTGTCGAGGAAATGGAATTTATCTTGGAAGAGCTAAGGAAGACGGAAGTGCCCTACACCTGTCCCCACGGCAGACCTACCGTATTGCATTTGTCGAAGCAAGAGTTGGCCAGGCGTTTTGGACGGACTTAGATTTCTAGGAGGGGCAAGAATGCTTACTCCTTTAGTCGTAATAGTTGGACCGACAGCGGTTGGTAAGTCAAAAATAGCTGTAGAAGTAGCAGGTAAAATCGACGGGGAAATTGTATCAGCCGATTCTATGCAAGTTTATCGGTTTATGGATATCGGTACCGCCAAGACTCGAGAAACAGAGCGTTATACCGGTGACGGAAAATACATACCTCACCACTTGTTGGATTTTAAGGACCCGAAAGAAAGCTTCAGCGTAGCAGAGTTCCAAAAATTGGCCCGAGAAAAAATAGAGGAAATTTACCGGAGAGGCAAATTGCCAATGCTGGTCGGGGGAACGGGGTTATATGTCCGTTCGGTTATCGATCCTTATACCTTTACAGAATTAGAGGTCGATTGGGAGATTAGACGCCGGCTGAAAAAACAGGCCGCTGAACGGGGTAACCTTTGGTTGCACCGCCAGCTGGCTGAGGTGGACCCGGTTTCGGCGGCTAAAATTCATCCGAATGATTTGCGCCGGGTTATCAGGGCTCTGGAGGTTTATTACCGTACCGGCCAACCTCTCTCTAAGAGTCATCGGGTAGGTAGAGAGGAAAATAAAAACTACCGTGTCTGTATGATTGGACTGTACATGGATAGGAAGAAACTCTATCAGCGAATAAACCAAAGAGTAGACGAAATGATCGCTACAGGATTGGTAGAGGAAGTAAGAAAGTTGTTGGAAATGGGTTATAGCCCGCAATTACCAGCTCTGCAGGGCTTGGGATACAAACAGATTGTGGGTTACTTAAAGGGAGAATATTCTTTAGAGGAGGCGATACGTTTATTAAAGAGAGATACGCGTCGCTTTGCCAAGCGACAATTGACGTGGTTCCGCAGGGATAAACGTATTCGTTGGTTTGACGTTGATGTCTATTCCAATATTCAGCCGCTTGTTGAATTAATTGTTGGTGAAATAAGGAGGACTCTTAGCTTGTGATGTAGAATACAATTACAACCAAACTTGTCCTTTGGAGGGAAAAACATGTCTAAAACTACAATTAATCTGCAGGATACTTTTTTGAATCAGATACGGAAAGATAATATTCCGGCTACAGTTTACTTAGTGAATGGGTTTCAGATCAAGGGTATCATCCGGGGCTTTGACAATTTTACTGTAATCATAGAAGCGGACGGAAAACAGCAGATGGTATATAAACACGCCATATCCACTGTTGTTCCTGCCCGGCCAGTAAATCTTGCTACAGAGCCTAAAATTTAGAGACAGACTTGAAGATAACTCTCCTCTCGAGGAGAGTTATCGCGCGATTCTGGAAGGATTTACAACTCAGGTGTCGAAAAAAATGGCTAAGGGCCAAACTACGCCGAGGAGGCAGTAAAAAGATGAAGAGAATACTATGGAGAGCGCTTCCGCTCCTCTTGCTTCTCGTTCTGGTCACCGCTGGGTGTTCAAACAGTGAACAGCCAAAATCCGAAGCCAGTTTCAGCAATCAACCTTTAAAAATAGGCGTTCTTCCGATAGAGGATAGTTTTCCTTTGTGGGTAGCGGAAGAGAATAATATGTTTCAGCAAGCAGGATTAACCGTAGAAATAATACCCTTTAACAGTGCCCGAGATAGAGATACGGCCATGCAGGCGGGACAGATAGACGGGGAAGTGGCGGATATCCTGGCCGCAGCCTTACTTAAAAAAGCAGGAACGGAAGTACGTATTGTATCCCTCACTTTAGGGGCTACCCCTGAGGAAGGTAGGTTTGTTCTGCTTGCTTCTCCCAATTCAGGGATCAATTCGGTTGCTCAGTTGAGAGGGCAGGAGGTGGCCCTTTCTGAAAATACTATTATTGAATATGTAGCTGACCAGATGCTCACCATTGCCGGGCTTAAACCGGAAGAGGTGCGCAAAGTAGCAATACCACGCATTCCGGAAAGACTTCAATTATTGTTAAGCGATCAGGTGAAAGCGGCAGTATTACCGGATCCTCTGGCTACCCTCGCCGAAAGTAAAGGGGCAAAAGTTGTCATTGATGATACACGCCTGACGGAAAACATTTCCCAGGTAGTTATGCTTTTCAACCAAAAAGCCTTGACGGAAAAACGGGAAGCCATAAAACGCTTGATCGAAGTTTGGGGTAAAGCTGCCGCAGAAGTCAGCCGTAACCCGGAAAAATACCGGAAATTGTTCAATGAAAAGGCGCGTGTCCCTGAGGCTCTGCAAGATACTTATGTAATTCCCAGCTTTTCTCAGCCTCAGGTACCTAAAGAAGAAGAGGTTAAACGGCTGGTTAACTGGGCAGTGGAAAAGAAACTATTGGATAAACCCTATAGCTACAGTGAATTGGTTGATGAAACCTTCATTGGGAATTAAGCCATGATTGAGATTAACAACGTAGATTTGGTCTATGAGGACAATCATTACCAAGTGAAAGCCCTGGAAAAAGTAAGCTTGTCGGTGGGGCAGGGTGATAGCTGCGCCGTAATTGGACCTTCCGGTTGCGGAAAGACCACCCTGCTTTTTCTACTTGCAGGGCTGCTGCGTCCCACTCGAGGACAAGTCATGATTGCTGGAAAGGAGTTACTAGGTCCTCGCAGAAATACGGCTTTGATACTTCAGGATTATGGCTTGCTTCCCTGGAAAACGGTATGGAAAAATGCGGTTCTGGGTCTGGAAATCCGGGGAAGATTAAGTCGGACACAGCAAGCAAAGGTCATGACCATTCTCAAGGAACTGGGGCTGGCTGAGTTCATACACCATTACCCGGCCCAGCTGAGTGGTGGTCAGCGGCAGCGCTTAGCTATTGCCCGCGCTCTGGCCCTGGAACCTGATTTGTTATTGATGGACGAGCCTCTTTCTGCTTTAGACGCTCTGACCCGCGAAAAACTTCAGGAAACCATTCTGGACATCTGGTGTCGAAGAAACCTTACCATGGTGTTAGTTACGCACAATATCGAGGAAGCAGTCTTTCTGGGACGAAAAATAATAATTTTTTCGCCACGTCCCGGAAGAGTGATTAAAGTAATCGAGAATCCCGAGGCTGGTAATTCGCATTACCGACATCAGGTAGAATTTTACCAAACCTGTAGCTTGATCCGTTCCCTTCTGAAGGAGAGTAATGGTGACCGTGTTCCAAGGGAATAAAAAATCGCGACCAAAACTTTTACCCTATCTCGGTGCTATAGCCATAATTGTATTCCTCTGGCAGGTACTCTCCCTAATTTTGCATAAACCGGTCTTACCGCCACCCATGACGGCGGTCAAAGAGTTTATTAGGATATTCTTTCCCGTCCTAGGCCGACATTTTGTAATAAGCGGATACCGGGTTGTTACCAGCTTACTACTGGCTCTGGTGACTGCTGTTCCTATCGGACTGGTCATGGGTGCGGAAGAAAAACTCGATCGCCTCTTGTCACCTGTCGTTTATCTAGTGTATCCCATCCCTAAAATTGTATTTTTGCCGATAGTGATGATACTGTTAGGAATTGGAGATCAAGCCAAGATTTTTATAATTGTGTTGATTATATTTTTTCAAATTTTAGTTACCGCTAGAGATGCGGCAAAAGGAATCCCGCGCCAGCTGGTCACCTCAGTAATATCTTTAGGGGCTAGCAGAAAAGATATTTACCGTCATGTAATTGTTCCCGCTTGCCTTCCTAAGATTCTTACCGCCGCTCGAGTAAGCCTGGGAACAGCCATCGCCGTTCTTTTTTTAACGGAAACGGTAGCTGGCTCAACCGGTTTAGGGTATTTTATATTTAATGCCTGGTACAAAGCAAACTTTTCCGAAATGTTTGCTGGAATAATCGCTATGAGCCTCTTGGGGCTGATTTGTTATTACGTTTTGGACTTATTGGAACGTTTCTGGTGTCGGTGGCAATATTATTAAGAAGAAGCTCCGGGAAAGAAAAAACCGGCAAACAGTTGATCCGCCGGTTTTTTCCATTTAGGTTTAATTTTCTACAATTTGTCCGGAAGGAATTGTCACTGATTCTAAATAGTTGTTACAATCAAATAGGGGGAAAGATATGGTATATTTCCAGTCTCTGGTTAGAATTTTTCATCGCATGTCTCTCCTGCGAAAAACTTTGCTGGTATTTGGCCTGGTTATGCTGCTCTTATTTATAATCATGGACCGAAGTTCCAATTATGTCATATTTGATGTCCTAGCCACCCGAGAGATTTCCCGGAACCTAGCCGCAGTGGAAGAAATATTGATTATGCGAGGCCGGTATTTACACCAACTGGCAGCGGCCCTGAAAGCCGAGTTCAGTCATCATGACTGGAGAGAATTCACCTGGCTAGACGAATGGTTGGATAGGTACGGGGAACAACCAAATCTAAGTATCACATTTGACTTCGTCTGGTATGTTGATGCCGATGGTCAGTTGCTCTATAGCAGCAGCGGGCCCGTTTCGCCCCAAGAATTTTCCGTGCCCATTCCATTAGCGGAAAAGATTTTCGAAGGCAAGGATTTCATCGGTTATATGGTTCTTTCCGAAGATATGCTACGAAAGACCAACTTGTTGTCCAGGACAGCAGTAGAAGTAAGAAACCGGTACAGAACCGAAACCGACAGGAACAGAGTTGCAGTTAAAGGAGCCTTGGTCCAGGTAGCCGCTGTTCCTGTACGCCAAGAAGGACAGCTGAAAAGCGTAATTGTGGTAGGAGATATTTTAAACAGGGATACGGGCTTGCTTGACTGGCTGTCAAGCAAGCTGGACGGCCATGTATCTCTGTTTCTAGGTCCGGTTCTAGTGGCCACTTCCCGTAAGGACATGTCAGGTGAGAGAGTCTTCGACCATGTTTTATCCCCCCAGGTCTACCGAAAAGTGCTGGAGGGGGGAGAACCTTACTACGGACGAGAGCTGGTGATGGATGAGTGGGTTTATAGCGCATACAAGCCCCTTGTAGATTTTCAGGGGCGGGTGATCGGTGCCATCTATGTGGGTACCAGGGAATTACCCTTCGTTAGGTACAAAAAATTGATCGGCAGAAGAATACTGGTAGCCATAGCATCAGGCACTACCGTTTTTCTGATTCTTTTTGGTTGGGTAGTATATTCGGTCATAAGGCCGATCAAGCACCTCGCTACCGCTTATCTGAGAATTGCAAAAGGTACATTGGATATTCAGGTTCCTGCGTTCAAAGCAGTAAACTGTTGGGAGGTAAAAAACTGCCGCCGGCAAAATTGTCCTGCTTACCAAAAAGAAATCAAATGTTGGTTTGTTGCCGGCGGCAAGGAATGTACATACTGTCAGGTCTATAAAATGAACAGAGGAAACGAAATAAATTTCCTGGCCGACGGTTTTAATTTCATGGTCTTTTCCTTAAAGGATAAACGACGTGCCCTAGAACATGCTTACGCGGAGCTGGAAAGACAAAACAGGGAATTGGCCGCAAAACAGCAGGAGTTGCTACAATCACTACAGGCCCTGGAAGACAGTCAAAACATTGTGGTCAGCCTGGCTTTAGCGGTAGAAGCTAAAGATCGTTATACCAAGGGTCATTCAGATAGAGTTGCCTGTTACGCCCGGAAACTAGCCCAAAAGTTAAAGTTGAGTAAAGAAGAACAGTCAACCGTTGCGCTGGCAGGCAGGCTTCATGACATAGGCAAAATAGGTATTCAGGATTCCATTCTTAACAAGAAAGGAAAATTGACCGAACAGGAAAAGAAAATCATTCAAGAACACCCTTTGATCGGCGAAAGGATCTGCTCCTCCTTAAAATTTGCCCGAGGAATACTACCAGTCATAAGGCATCACCATGAACGCTACGACGGAGGTGGATACCCCGACGGCCTTGCGGGAGAAAAAATACCCCTGCTGGCCAGGATAGTAGCTATTGCCGACGCGTATGATGCCATGACTTCTGATCGACCGTACCGCCCTGGCCTGGAAGTCGCTGCTGCTCTCAGTGAACTGAAGGCGGGAGCAGGAACCCAATGGGACCCGGAGCTGGTGGACCTGTTTATAGAATTGATAAGGGAAGACAACTTGAAAAAAGGGAAGGGTCAGGTGTTGATCTGTGAAAGCTAAAACCGGGTTTTAAGCCCGGTTTTTCCTATTCCTGCAGTGGCGATACAGGGATAAATTTCCTTGCCAAAGAAAGGAACCCCGTATGTCCTACCATCCGGTGCTCGGGGCGAACGCTTAGACCTTCTATGTGCCACTCGCGAATTAAAACTTCGATGGTCTGTAAAAACATAAAGTCAGAACTACTTTTTACTGCCGCCACGAACTGTTCGGCTTGTTTAATAGTAGGAGTATAGGCAACGATAATCCCTCCTGATTTCAAGGCAACGGAGGCGTGAGGCAAAACCCTCCATGGTTCCGGAACATCAAGAATTATACGATCAATGTCTCGTTCTTCGATTTGCTCGTATATATTTCCTTTTTTCAAGGTAAGATGGGGAGGAATACCGCCGAACCGCTCGACATTTTTCCTCGCCCTCTCCAGCATATCTTCCCTTTCCTCATAAGAAATTACCTGCCCTTCGTTTCCTACTGCCCGCAAAAGAGATAAGAGAAGAGCTCCCGATCCAGACCCTGCTTCCACCACCCGGGCTCCTGGAAAGACGTCAGCCCACATCAAGATAATTGAAATATCCTTAGGATATACTATATTACTTTTTCTAGGCATGTTCATAATGTATTCCTTCAAGGTTGGACGAAACACCAAAACCTTTTTTCCGATGGAGGTCAGGATTTCTGAACCGTCCGGTTTGCCAATAACTTCCTCATGAGCAATCTGTCCGTCATGAAAGTTAAAGATCTTTTTGGGATCAAGTCGTTGCATAAAACTCCTACCTTTATGGTCCACGAAAATAACCAGATCACCTTCTGCCAACTTGTCCATATTTTCACCTCCTCTCAAAAGGTTACCATAGCGGTAGAAATAAAACAACTTAATGCTGAATTTATTGTAATCGGATTACCACATTTTTCTCAAATTGAGATTTGTAGCATTTTGAGACAGACTTATAAAATTACGAAAAGGGGCAACGTGTATCAAATTGAGATATAAGCTGGAAGATAGTGACTAAAATTTTTTCTGCTGGGCTTGAGCCCGATATCCGCTTTTATCAGCAAACTAAAGATTTAGGTTGCTATTTACTAAAGTGGCACGTTTATTGCTAAGGTCAAGTGCGAAAAGTTTTCCCAATGTTTCTGCTGGCCAACTCCTGCGCCAGATAAGGAGGTGACCCTGGTGACTTCTTTAAACATGATATGTCCTAATTGTCGCAAAGAAGTTCAGATCGTAAAGCCTCGCGTGAACCAGTATATCTGCCAGCAATGCCATACCACTTATTCATCCGCCGAACTTTCCCGGCAACTTATCCAACTATTTAATTCCTTGAACGGGGCTTGGTCTGCCCGCAAGACAAACTAAACTCTGTCGAGTTCCACCCGACTTGCACCACTATAAGAATTGCCTTAACATAAAAGTAAGGGGAAAGAGCACTGACAGACTAGGGGGTTCCTCATGTCCAGGTTGCAGCAGGTCCGGGAAAAAGGGCAGAAAGTGGCTGAAGCGATTGCCACGGTTTTACAAGCTGAAGTAGAAATCATTGATACCAGCTTGGTGCGTGTGGCCGGCACAGGACGAGTACACAATGATGTGGGGAGTAAGTTATTGAGAGGATTCATCAATAAGTATGTCCTTAAGACTGGAAAGCATGTATTTATCAGCGAAGCAGGCTTTCACGAAATTTGTCAGTCTTGCCCTTTAGCGGGAAAATGTTTTTATAAAGCATCTATCGTATACCCCATATACTTGGAGCAGGAAGTCATCGGGACGATAAGCCTGATAGCCTTTGATGATAAACAACGCCAGAACATGTTGGCTCGCGCCGACTCTTTAATAGAATTCATCGGACGGATGGCAGATTTTATCAGCAGCAAAGTTGCTGAAACTGAACTCTTAGAAGAAAAAATTGTGATGGCTAATCAACTGGAAGCTCTCATTAATTCAGTTCATGAGGGAGTTATTGCTATCGACCGTCAAGGACGAATTACTCATTTTAACCGGTCGGCAGAGAAGCTTTTTCGAATCAAAAAAAGTTATATTCTAGGTACAGACATAAAGCAGCATTTCGAGGCTCTTCCGCTGCTGGAGGTTTTACGCGACGGCAAAGGGTTCACTTCGCGAGAAGTTTATTTTAAGTTCAATCAACAAAATCTGCATTTAGTATGCACTGCCAAACCGATTAAATCTAGTGAAGAAAAAATAATGGGGGTAGTAGCCACCTTCCGCGACTTCAGTGAAACCCAGAAATTTGCGTATGAAATCTTAAGTCAGCAGCAGCATGCCCTGACCTTTGATAACATTATCGGTCGAAGTCCCTCCATCCAAAGGGTTAAAGAGCAGGCCCGAAAAATTGCCGGCAGCAATTCCACCGTCCTGATTGTCGGCGAAAGCGGTACAGGCAAAGAACTATTTGCCCGGGCCATCCATGCCGCTAGTACTCGGGCTCACAAACCCTTCGTTGCTATTAATTGCGGTGCCATTCCTGAAACCTTGCTGGAAAGTGAACTTTTCGGTTATGAAGAGGGAGCATTCACCGGTGCGAAGCGCGGAGGTAAACCGGGAAAGATTGAACTTGCTAACGGCGGCACTTTGTTTCTTGACGAGATCAGTAACATGTCCCTATACCTACAGGCAAAGCTTTTGCGAGTGCTGCAGGAAAGGCAAATTGAACGAGTGGGGAGTACCCGGGTAATACCGATAGATATTCGTATCGTTGCTGCTACCAACCAGGACTTGCAAGAATTGGTACAGAAAGGTAGATTTCGGGAAGACTTGTTTTATCGTTTAAGTGTGATACCGCTGATTATTCCCCCTCTTAGGGAACGACGAGAAGATATCCCGTTACTTTTAGATTACTACAGGCAACGGTATAGTAAACTCCTTCTAAAAGAGGTTGAAGGATTCACGCGAGAAGCTCTCGACCTCTGCCTCAATTATCCCTGGCCCGGTAACGTCCGGGAACTAATCAACGCGGTGGAATATGCGATTAACCTGGAAGAGACTAACTACATTACGTTAGACAGCCTGCCTCCTCGGATGAAGGAGCATTTTAGCAAGGAGAACCTGATTAACACTATTTCTGAAAACGGAGGCTCGGTCGCCCCCTTGCAGGAACTGGAGAAGGAAGCTATTAGAAGAGCTCTCCATCAATTTGGCTGGTCGGAAAAAGGTAAGAAACAAGCCGCTGCAGCTCTGGGGATCAGTCGAGCTACTATCTATCGTAAAATTCAAAAGTATCAATTGCACCCTGAAACCGGCGCGAAATAGGGTTTGTGAGGAGTGAAGTTTGCTTAGACAGGTCTATCTCTTAAGAGATAGACCTTTTCTTATATCCTTTTCTCCACCGGAAAATTACATGTTTCTTTGCGTATAATGTAGTAGATGTATGCCGCTAGCCAGAAGTGAGGTGACAGATTAGTGGAAATTAAATTACGGTTTGGAACGGAAAATAAGCTTGAACGGCCAAAATCAAACGACAATTGGGGAGAAATGGTAGAAAAGGGCACTATCTCACCCGCCAAAGCCATTAACTTAATACGACATTATTCCAAGCAGGTGACTCATCCTCCAATCAGCCAACCAGAAGAAGCAGAAAAACAGAAATTGGATGAAATATTGAAAGAGTTAGACGATCTGATAGGACTGACGGAAATTAAAGACTTGGTCAAAGAAATCGTGGCTTACGTGGAAATCCAGAAAATAAGGGCAAAAGAACGGTTAGCAACGGAGCCTACGGTACTGCATATGATATTTAGAGGTAATCCTGGCACAGGGAAAACCACTGTAGCCAGGATCATTGGTAAGCTGTTCAAAGAATTGGGAGTTTTGCAAAAAGGTCATCTAGTGGAGGTAGAAAGGGCGGATCTGGTAGGGGAGTATATTGGACATACAGCCCAGAAGACTCGCGAACAGGTTAAAAGGGCCATGGGAGGCATTCTTTTCATCGATGAAGCTTATTCTTTAGCCCGGGGAGGCGAAAAGGATTTTGGCAAAGAAACCATTGATGTTCTAGTAAAAGCAATGGAAGATCATAAAAATAACCTGATACTAATTCTGGCCGGGTATAAAGAGGAGATGGATTGGTTCCTGCGTACCAATCCCGGTCTTCGTTCCCGTTTCCCGATACATTTGGATTTTCCCGATTACACTATTCCGGAATTGATGGCCATTGCGCATTTAATGTTGGAAAGACGTCAGTATAAGTTGTCTCCGGAAGCGGAAACAGAGTTGGAGAAAATTTTGCGGAAAGAGGCCATATTTGGCCATGAACATAGTGGAAACGCCCGTCTAGTTCGCAATATAATTGAAAAGGCAATTCGGCGTCAAGCCGTTCGCCTGGTTCAGGAAGAAAAATTGACCCGCCAAGAATTGATGAGTATAAACCTGGAAGACATCCAGGGGGCACTAGGTAATGGCTAAAGAATGCCTCGTGATCGGTCAGCCTAATGCGGGTAAAACTGCTTTTGTGCTGAGTTTCGTCGAGAGCTTAGGAAATTCAAAGATAACGATAACCTTTAATTATCCGGGTAAAACACCTATTCAAAGAACTATGAATTTACCTTCCGCCCGGAAATTTTTGATAGGACCCAACCCTCACCAAACCCGCTGCCTGCAATCGGTTACGGTCGAAATAGCCGCCGGCAAAGTCAGTAATAAAGTCACCTTAATTGACACGACGGGGTTGGTAGATTCTATCCACCAGGAACTGGCAATCAGAAAGGGAATGGTACAAACGTTGTCAGCTTTAGAAAATGTTCCTCTAATTTTACATATGATTGATGTTTCCAAGTTAAAATACCGTTCCGGTAGCCAGATCTTAAACGAAGTTGACCGCCAACTTTTGGAACTGGGTAAACTGAGGACCGGATACGTGGTTTTGGCGAGCAAAGTTGATTTGCCTTCGGCCCGGGAGGGTTTGAAGCAATTAGAGGAAGCGGTTAGAGGAGTGCGAGTCATTCCGGTTTCTTCTTTGACGAAAAAAGGAATGAAAGAAGTGATAGCCTTTGTGGGGCGGAATACTTAGAATAGCCGTTCTTTTTGCTGCCGTTTTTCTGACGGGAATGGTAGTAAAAGGAATGGATGACCTTCTGGATTCTTCATGGGATTTGGCCAAGGGTAAGCGCACAGTGGCAGGGTCATACGGTTATTCTTTGGTTCCCTATCTCATGGTCTTCCTGGCTATCGCCGCCTGGCTGGCACCAAAAATTTCTCTAAGCCTATTCTTGGCCAGTTACGCCGTTGGTATGTTCTTTGATTCAAGGCAAAAAATGGCGTCAGGTTTACAAGGATATCAGGAAACAGTTATCATCATTTTACTAGGTTCCTTGTTTTTTGGATGGTTGGAAATGTTATCGTCTTTGAGTATAATTCTATTGGTACAGGTTTTAGATGACTTGCAGGATTTTAGAAAAGAAAACCCTACCGGTCACAAAAACTGGGCTCGTAAATTCGGTGTTGTAGAAACGATCCTGTTCGCCATAATCTTGTTTTCCCTTTCTTTGGCTCTAGCTACAGAGAAAACATTACTCGTATTGGTAGCGACGCCTCTCGTAAAACGTTGTTTGGAGATACCTTTAAAGGAGGAAAAACAAGATGCTTGCTAGTTACGGATATTTCATCCTAGTTGCTCTACTGCTAGCTTCCTTTACGGTCGGCTTTGGATGGGGAAGGCGCTACGGTAGACGGGAGGGAGTTCTGGAAGGTGAGCTGCAGGCTCCCCTTCATTTACGGCAGAGAGGTCTTGAAAAGGGACGCTGCGTCATATGTGGCAGTCGGGTAACTTCTTATCGCAAATCGAAAAGGGGAAAGATTTCAGGCCTTCAATAGGTATTCCTTAATCTACATCGGAATCTCTAACTCAGAAGCAAAATAATTTCTTGAGGGACAAGCCATTTCAATTAGGAGGTAGTGTAAAGGCCCATGGATTTAAATTTATTACACGATGAATATGGTGTTGATACTGACCTATTAGATTTGGCCCTTGAGGTGGAAGAAGAAATCACACCGGAGTGGAAACATCTTAAAAAAATTGCGTCTGTTAATCATCTTAAGGTGCTGACGGCTTTTAAACAACTTCAGGTTAGTAGTCACCATTTGCTGGGAAGCACCGGATACGGTTACGGTGATGTCGGAAGAGAAACGCTGGACGCTCTCTATGCCAAGGTTTTTCGTGCAGAGAAAGCCCTAGTAAGGGGACATTTCGTCTCAGGTACCCATGCCATCTCCAGTTGTTTATTCGGTGTTCTTCGGCCGGGAGATGAACTACTTTCGGTTACAGGAACTCCCTATGATACTTTACAAAAGGTTATAGGGCTCAAAGGGAATGTAAAGGGAACCCTTCGGGACTGGGGCATAATTTACAAACAGGTAGACCTAACACCGGGAGGGGAACCTGATTACCCAGCCATCGCGCAGGCCATTAATAAGAATACCCGTGTGGTGGCTCTGCAACGCTCTGCGGGCTACCAATGGCGGAAGGCCCTGGATATAGATACTATTGCCCAGATTATTCGGCAAGTAAAGACGATAAATTCCGAGCTTATTTGTTTTGTTGATAACTGTTATGGAGAGTTTGTAGAGGAGAGGGAACCTTCGGAGGTGGGTGCAGATTTGGTAGCCGGTTCCCTCATCAAGAATCCCGGCGGAGGTCTGGCCCCAACCGGAGGTTACGTAGTGGGCAGGGCAGATTTAATAGAGCAGGTGGCTGCAGCCTTGACTGCTCCCGGTCTAGGCAGCGATGTAGGAGCCACCCTGGACATGAACCGTGTCTTGTTTCAAGGGCTATTTTTGGCCCCATTAGTAGTTAGAGAAGCCCTGAAAAGTGCCGTCTTTGCTGCTCGTCTCTTTTCTCGGCTCGGATATGAAGTTTTACCCGCTTACAATTCTCCAAGGGCCGATATCGTTCAGGGCGTTCTCCTGGGGGATAGGGAAAAAGTAAGATTGTTTTGCCAGGGAATCCAGGAGGCTTCTCCGGTAGATGCTAGGGTTACCCCTGTACCCTGGAACATGCCCGGTTACCAAGATGAAGTTATTATGGCTGGTGGCACCTTCATTCAGGGATCTTCTATCGAGCTGAGCGCCGATGCACCTATGCGGCCGCCCTATGCTGTATATGTCCAGGGAGGGCTGTCATTTGACTATGCAAAAATAGCGCTACTCTGTGCCGCCCAAAAAATTCGCCAGACGAAGGGGTAGAAAAATTAAGCAAAGGAAGGAATTGTCGAAAATCTGTAGAATTGTATATGGTTGGATAGCGCTTAAGGTGCTAGATAACTTTTGGTTGTGAGTTCATGCTACCTGTGCTAGTATTTTATTAAATTTAAGCAGGAAGGAGAACTTCAGGTCATGTCTTTAACCAAAGAAGATGTACTCCGCATAGCTAAGGAAAAGGACGTACGATTCGTCAGGCTTCAGTTCACCGATATTTTCGGTGTATTGAAGAACGTAGCCATTACGGTTGAACAGCTCGAGAAAGCCTTGGACGGCGAATTAATGTTTGACGGATCCTCAATTGAGGGTTTTGTGCGGATTGAAGAATCCGACATGTATCTTAAACCCGACCCCAATACTTTTGTCACTTTTCCTTGGCGACCGCAAGAGGGATCGGTAGCGCGCCTAATTTGTGACGTTTATACTCCGGATGGAGAACCTTTTGAAGGCTGTCCCCGGTGTACCTTAAAAAGAGTATTGCAGGAAGCATCGGAACTGGGATATACGGTCAATGTAGGGCCTGAAGCAGAATTCTTTCTTTTCCTAGTTGATGAAAATGGTAAGCCCACCACCATAACCCATGATAAAGCCAGCTATTTCGATCTCACACCGGTGGACTTGGGGGAAAACGCCCGCCGCGACATGGTTATTGCCTTACAGGATATGGGATTCGAAGTGGAGGCCTCCCACCATGAAGTAGGGCCGGGACAACATGAAATAGATTTCAAATATGATGATGCTTTGGCAACCGCTGATAAAATCGTTACTTTTAAATTTGTAGTTCGGACCATTGCCCAACGGCATGGACTTCACGCCACTTTTATGCCCAAACCCCTCTACGGCATTGCCGGTTCAGGCATGCACACCCATCTATCTCTGTTCGCCAATGGTACCAATGTATTTTATGATCCGAACAGCAAATATCAGCTCAGCGAAACGGCTATGTATTTTATAGGTGGGCTGTTAAAACATGCCCGCGGGTATACGGCCATAACCAACCCGACTGTAAATTCTTATAAGCGGCTTGTTTCTGGTTTTGAAGCACCGGTATACATTGCTTGGTCGGAAAAAAACAGGAGTCCGTTGGTACGTATTCCCGCGCGCAGGGGAACCGGTACTAGGGTAGAGGTAAGAAACCCCGACCCCTCCTGTAATCCCTATTTAGCCCTCGCCGTACTGATCAAAGCGGGACTGGATGGGGTAAAGAACAGGATCGTGCCGCCTCCGCCTATCGATAAAAATATCTATGCTTTAACTCCTGAAGAAAGAAAAGAAATGCAGATTGCAAGTCTACCTGTGGATTTAAATGAAGCCTTAGAAGAGCTCTCCCGGAATCCAGTAATCCGCGCAGCGTTAGGTGATCATATCTATAACCGCTTCACGGAAGCTAAAAGGATAGAATGGGACAACTATCGCATGCAAGTTCATCAATGGGAGTTGGATCAATATCTCACCAAGTTTTAAGAGAGACCAAAAGGTCTCTCTTTTTTCAACGTTTCTTTAAACTGCTCCTAGTTGTCGGGAAGCTTCTTTAATAGAATCCCTATTGCCCATCAAGATCAGCAGATCATCTTTTTTTAATAGCGTGTTTCCTCTAGGAACAATTCTATCCTGCCCCCGTATTATAGATACAACTAGCACGTCGCCCGGCAAATTAATATATTTGAGTCGTTGCTCGAAAAAACGGTGGTTACGCAAGCGTACTTCCTCAAAAGTCGTATCTTCCGGTTCATCCCGTAGTAAACTGAAGGTTTCTGGATGAACAAGAATATTTTCTGCAACAATCAGGGTGGACAGGGGAGGGGTTACAACCTTAATACCCAAATCTTCCGCTACTTGAGTATTACGTAAGTTATTCAGAAAAGCAATTACGTTTTTTATTCCATACTGTCGGCGTGCAATTTCCGCAACGCGCAAGTTTACAGCATCGTCTCCTGTAGCCGCAACCACTGCAGTCGCTTCTGTGATACCCGCTTTCTCTAAACCCTGATACGTAGTAGCGTCCGAATTAACCAGTGTCAATCCCATGTCTTTACCTTTAGCTAGACGTACCGGATCATGATCAACTACTACCACATGATGCTGGTGTCTATTTTTTAAACGCTGGGCCAGCACCAGTCCGGCTTCGCTAGCGCCTATGATTAGAGTTTTGAGCTGTTTCGGCCGACCGGGGTCTACAAGCTTACTGAATAAAACAGGGGAAAGAGAGGAGGTAACAATGGCTACAATGATTACCGCCGCATGAGTTGTCTCGCTGATAGCCCCTAACCTTAGACCGATTGTAGAGACAGCAATAATCAGACTGAGACGAGAGGAAAGAAGAATACCGGCGGCCAGTTTTTCCCGTAAATTTGAGTAACTTCGAAAAAAGAGAGCAGGGATAACTTTGACGAGAAAGGCTGATACAAGAAATGCCGGAACAAGGATGAGAGCGGTATGGGAATGAACAAGCACCGCCAGATCGAGTTGGCTGCCGACAGTAATGAAAAATATGGGAATGAAAAAGCCGTAACCGATGGCATCTAATTTCAAACGCAAACTCGAGCCACGCCGGCTGAGGAGGGAAATTATAACGCCAGCCAGGAACGCTCCGAGAATAATCTCTGACCCCAATTCCTGAGCTAAGGAAATAAAAAATAACATGGTTGCCAGCGCGCCTCTTACTTGTATCTCGCTGGTTGCACCAGCTAAATTACGCATTATGGGAAGTCGTGACAAAACCAATCCAGTACGGTACAACAGAAAGAAAGCGACAAATAGAACCAAAATTAGTAGAACTTCATGCGTAGGGCCGGTTGTTGCTAGTGCCACCAGTACAGTTGTCAGAAACATGGTTAAAAAATCCGCCAGAACTGCGGAAATCAAGATATTCTGCCCCAAAGAGGTATCAATAAGACCGCGTTCCTTCAGTACCGGTACTACAATTCCTAGAGAAGTAGTGGAGAATATAAGGGCAAGTAGCCAGGGATTCTTTATCAGTTTTTGTTGCCAGAGGAAGAGAGCAATTAGGAAAGATAATATTAAAGTTGCAACAAAATAAAGTAATGCCCCCGTGAGGAGGCGGGCAATCTGTGGCCTCTTGTTATTAACTCGACTTAAGTTTATTCCTTCTAAATCTACTTCTAAGCCCGAAAGGAACATCAGATATGTAAAACCAAAAGTGGCCAGAAAGTCTAACCAAGGGTCGGCGGTCACCACGTTTAAACCGCTTTTTCCTATAACTAAACCGGCAAGAATTTCTCCCACTACAACGGGGATACGTATAATACGAAGGTGCTCCAGAACAAAGGGCACCGCAAAAGCTAAAACAACTACAAGCAGCAACGGATGAAATGCCACCTCTTGCATCGCAGTTCCTCCAATTCCTTTTTTTGCAATATTACCCACTACAATAGGGATCCTTATGCTCAAAAAAAGAATAGTTTTACTCCCCAATAACGAAAAAACCCGCTGAATTGGACCAATGCAGCGGGTTTTATTATCCCCATTATTGGTCGCTTTTAATAAATCTTCCGGAAAAGCCCGATAACCTTACCGACAATAGTTACATTGGCAGTAATGATAGGTTCCATGTATTGGTTTTCCGGCTGTAATTTTACATAACCCTTTTCTTTGTAAAAACGCTTTACCGTAGCTTCATCATCTACCAACGCCACTACAATGTCCCCGTTCTGGGCCGTGTTCTGACGTCGCACTAACAGGTAATCCCCTTCAAAAATGCCTGCTTCTATCATGCTGTCTCCTTTTACTCTAAGGAAGAATACTTCCTCACTTCGCGCAAACTCCAAGGGAAGGGGGAAGGTATCCTCAATATTTTCTTCCGCCAAAATCGGTTGTCCGGCGGCTACCCGGCCTACCAGAGGCACATTAACCGTTTCCTTTTGTGTTTCTCTTGACCTGTCAAGTACTTCAATAGCTCTAGGTTTGGTAGGATCCCGGCGAATATATCCTTTTTTCTCCAATTGAGCCAAATGAGAGTGTACCGTAGAGCTGGAACTCAGACCTACAGCTTGACCAATCTCTCTAACTGATGGTGGGTAGCCTTTTTTACGAATTTCCTCTTTAATAAATTCCAAAATGGCTAACTGTCGACGGCTGAGATCCTCGTACATATTTTCCACCCCCGAAACTTCTGTAGAAAAACACAACCCAAGCCAGATCGACTAATATTATAACACAATAAATAATATAATTCAAACACTTGTTCGGAAAATGCAAAAATTTTGTTGACAAAGAACATATGTTCTGATATACTTGGTATTAAACAGAACACACGTTTGGGAGGCGGTAAAATGAAACTAATTAGTTTCGGCAATAATGTATGCCGGAGTAATACTAAGAAACACTTTCAATTTGTTGCAATGGTCCTGCTAGTGACCGCAATCTTCTTTTTCCTTACGGCACAGGTACAGCGAACGGTCGCCGCTGATAGCGGAAAAGCGATATTTAAAGAAGTAGTTGTGAGAAAAGGAGATACATTGTGGAATGTGGCCAAAAGGCACTTGCAGCCAGGGGAAGATATACGTGCCTTTATTTATGAAATAAAGCAAATCAATAGCTTAGAAACATCTATGGTTTATCCCGGCCAGGTGTTAAGAATACCTGTTATTAAGTAATTTAAAGTAAATAAATCCAACTTGCAAATATATTCAACATATTTTATTATTTACATAAAAAATTAAGACAAAAGAGGTGGGTAGCTTATTGCAAAAAGATTGTGTTATTTGGGATAGACAATGCATACAATGCGGGGAATGTAAATATTGCGATCTTGAACCAGAAAAAACATGCGATAACTGCGCCCGGTGTATTGAAACGGAAGCTGATTACCGAGGCATTAAAATTGATGATATTTTGCTTAATATAGAGTTTATTAATAAAAATAAAAATAACAAAAAGTAAGCTGTTACTCAACATTCTTAGGCCGAAGGAGATAGGGTATACCTTCGGATTTATTTTTTGGAATAAAAACTTCCCATAATAAACATTATGTAAACTTATATATAGAAAATTACAATTAAATAAGCCCGTTCGGCCTCCGAATTCAGCTAAACCTCAAGAATGCATCAATATCATTTCTGTTCAGGTTTTTCATCATCTACTATAACTCACATAGCCTTCACCCAATTCCAACCTTAATGTTGTATTTGCCAAATGAAGCAAGTTTTTTAACTTCTTAAGCATGTGAGATCATTCATATGTTCTTTTAAAATACTGCTGGACAATAGTTTGCCGGACGTGATTTAAGCTGATTTAAGCTACCAAATTAAGATTTTTAAAAAAATACCTCCTAAGATTTCGAATAAATAATAAATAGAATGGAAAAGGCGTTTTAGGGCATGACTCCCTAGCCTTTATCAGCTATTCGTACCTTATATGACCAATAAAATACTGCGACCGTTAAAATCATCAAAATAATTGCAGCCGCTGCCGGCCAACTGTAGCGGTCAACTAAGACCATAGGATGTTTCCAATTGTTCCCTAGTATGTAACCCATCATTACCATATAAGCCACCCAAGGTGTTATACCCAACCAGGTATAAAGGTAAAACGATTGAGGCGTCATTTGGGCCATACCCGCAAGATATGAAACATAATTACGGAAAAAGAGTAATCGACCAAATGCTACTAGCGGCATTCCGTACTTGGCAAACCATTGTTCAGCCTGTTGAAAGCGTTTTCCTGAGAGGCCGATGTAACGGCCGTAACTTAATAAAATCGGCCTTCCGCCTACCCTGCCGATCCAATAAGGAACCGTACAAGCAAATGTATAACCCAGTGAACCACTGATAATAGTAGGCAATAAAGATATCTTTCCTTGCGAAGCCAAAAAGCCGTAGAATAAGAGAAAAGTACCCCCTGGAAAAGGAAGCGTTAATCCCTCTATAAACAGTGCCGCTGCGGTACCCCAATATCCCAATTTTGTTGCAAGGACAAAAAGTTGCGAAAAATCAATTCCCCAAAATTCCAATTGAGGACACTCCTTGATCCACAAAACTTTAGGGTAATATCATAAATAGCTTGTTTCGGTAAAAGTTTTTAGAATTCCTTTTTTGCCAGTTCTTTGACAGCTATTCATAAATATCAAACCAGCCATTATGTCGAAACGATAAAAGCTGACTATGGCAATGATAATCATAATCCCCAATACAGTGAAATAGCCGTACCGCCATTTAAGTTCAGTAAAGACACTTTCTCCTCACTTAGAGCTTCGAAATCTGCCCAGTACCAACGGATATTCGGGTCGGACAATCAGTTAAGGGGTAAATCACGGATCAGTCGCGCGTCTTTTGTTATAGCCAGCGTGCGAATCAATGTAGCCCACCTCTGCCTTGAGATGTCAAATACTATTACTGACCAGCATTTTAAAACTTTGGGTCCAGAGTTTCTGCGTTGGACATGAAAATTTTATTTACTGTATCTACTAAGATCCTTTTCATAAACTACGACTCCTTCCCGGATTATCTCCTCAATCAAATCATTATCTCCCGCGACGCGCATGCTGATCTCCTGCGGACTCAAGACTAACGGTGTTACCGCCAGACCGTCCAGGTAAATTGTTTGTTTCTCCTGAGGCTCTTCTTCCAACCTGGCATTATCTTCCGTGATAATGAGCATATCGACCGGTTCACCCTGGTACCAACCACCCGTGGCATATGAGCCGAAGATTACGATCCGTTCTGGAGAATACCGCCTCACCATTTCCTCCACTATTCGCTTCAGACCTTTCAGTACATCTTTGTCTTGCCGCATACTTTCACCCTTTCGCTTTTTTATTTTCCCCCGGGTGATGGAAATTAAAACTAGATCTTTATGAGCTTTGAGTACTCGGAAAATATTTTAGATATTTCTACTTCAAGGCGCACAAAAAATTATTTCTCCGAAATATTGTATATTGGAGTGGAAAACTCAGCATACTGACTTAGAAAGGGTGAATGAATATGAGCAATAAGGTAGAAGATCAACAGAGTGAAGTAATTAGGCAACAGTTTTCTCCTACTTTCTTGGTCAGACTGTCCCAGATAAAGGCCCAGTACCCCGACCATGAAGTGGTGATAGAGTGGGAATGCAATGACTTGCTGAAAAAAGTCAGCGGGGGGACCCTAGGAACGGGATCAGTTGGTGCCGACTTTGTAGAAGTAGCCGGAATAAATCTTACCGTTGATTACTTCAGTGAAACCGGTTTAATCTTTAGTGAAAGAAATATCAAAAGAGTCGTCATTCCTACCAAGCTGATTTGCAGCGTAGAAGTAAAATAAATAAAGTGCAGGGATACCAATCCCTGCACGGAAACTCTGTAGGTGCATAGCCGAATTATATCGAAATCTTTAGCACCCCTGATTTTCCCCGGCGTAAATAACGAATCCTTCACCGAAAAGTGAACTCCTGTAATCGACATGTATTTCGGGAAATGCTTTCTCGATTCTATCGTCGACGAGAAAAGTTATACCGTTCTTCTCAATCAACGTATCACTATTCTTAGGCTCATCCAGAGCCATGCCAAACCGCGGGCTACCTCCTCAACCGATACCGGAAATAAAAATACGAATGTTTTTTCCTTTGTAGCCGGCTAGTTGCTTACTCGCAGCGTCTGATACCGTAAGTTTCACTCTTGACCCCCCAAACTAGTTTATCTATTTGTAGAATATACCCCTTAGAGGTATATCCTTATTATATTATTTTCCCACCACTATTTCAATAATTATTTTTATTTTTTTCTCTAATACTTTCAAAATGAAACCCATCCCCTATTAAATTCGGGGATGGATTCAAACTGCATTCGATTAACCATCTTGTGCTAGAGTTTAGTAAAGTGCCTCCATGATGGTAATGATTGTTTCGCATAGTTCGAAAATCCGTTTAAAATAATCCTAATTCTTTCAACTTAGTTTCACTTACCTCTCCTGTTTCAGGATCCCAGCCTCTTTCATCGTAATATTCTTTGACCAATTGCTCCATCTGTTGCTCATTCAAAGGACCATAGGTTTTATCATTGAAGCTCACCGACTCCCGTACAAATCTGCGGGGCCAGCTATCATCACTTATGGTTGCCCCTGCCCTCATGTTGTAAACACGCCGTATGTTCCAGACATTCTCCGCAGCTTTCAGCATCTTCTCCACACTCGAATCCATACCTGTCAGGGCCTTAAAGATTTCGACCCAAATATCCATAGAAAAACGCTGGTACATAGGAAAATAACATAGGCCCAAGAACTCCATCACCGACGTGACATCTTCCGTCCACTTGGTCAACCGGGCCACGTTATATCCTTCAGAGCCTTGAAGGACCTGAGGCCATCTGTTTTCAGGAATCCCGATCTTTTGGGCGAAGCGCTTTATCTGTTCTGGCTTTCTCTTCACCATCGTGATGCTTACATTGGACGCGTGGCCCCGCACATTAGAAAATTGACTGAATATCTCAGTGGATTCCAACCTGATCCGGGGATCGTAGATTAATCCTAGGCCCTTACTCTGCATGGCGTACTCCTCGGCATTCCTGGCAATATGTTTAGGCGCCTCGATCAAACCGTCAGCCAAGATGTTTCCGAAACCTCTCCGCCTGCCGATTTGTTCCAAAAGCTCCAGTACAACCTCAGTATCTCCCCAATTCAGTTCCAGGCCGTTAGTATCCTTGCTGTCAATTATTCCCCGTTGGTATAACTCCATGGCAAACGAAATTAAATTGCCAACACTGAAAAGGTCCAATCCCATCCGCGCCGCCTTGGCTGCGCACCTTACCACATTTTGCCAGCCTTTTACTAAACAAAAAGTTCCAAAACTCTGCAGTACTGCATTAAGGCAGGAAATGGAAACCGATAATTCTTCTCCGTCTTCTATAAGCTTAAGGTGGTGTTTACAGCCCACTGGGCATCCCAGGCAAGCCACATCACCTTCCTTAATAGACAGAAAGGTCTCATAATTAAAAGTTTTCAATAAATTTTTACCATAAGCCTTCTGGTAATTTTTCGCTGCATATATTCCCATTCGGGCAAAAGTCTCCAAGCTAATCAAAGTACCGTATTTTCTCCAATCCAGAAAGTTAGGATGAGAGGTCAATTCCTTGTACACTTCATTAATCAGTTTGGTTAGACGTTTAGGGTCAGCCACTTTCACCGGACGGGTACCGTACATTGCAATGGCCTTAAGATTCTTGGATCCCATTACCGCTCCCATGCCAGTACGGGCAAAAGTGGCATATTTATTGGTGATAATGCTCGCATCCTTCACCAGATTCTCGCCCGCAGGACCTATAGCCGAAACCATAAAAGAATCTCCCACTTCGGCCCAGACAGCATCAGTAGTTTCCCAAACGTCTCTACCCCAGAGATGGCTAGCGTCACAAAATTCTACCTGATTATTCAGAATTTTTAAGTAAATAGGCTTGCTGGCTTTGCCGGTTATAATTAAATGGTCGTGACCAGTGAACTTTAACATACCAAAAAGACCGTGCCCCGACAATCCCTGAAATTTTTTATGCGGAGATTTTGCCGTCACATTAGATTTACTAGACCCCGGAATGATGGTTCCTACAAAAGGTCCCGTACCAAAAATCAAAGCATTATCTGGCGAAAAAGCGTCAACCCTTGGGTCCACCAGGTCCCAGAGTAACCTACTGTTTATACCTGCACCCCCTATAAAACGGTGAACATAATCCTCCGGTAATCGTTCTCGGGTTACCGTTCGGTTGGTAAGGTCCACATACATAATGCTTCCTGCATATCCTCCTCGCATAAAAGAAGTCCCCCCTTTTTACATTTTGCTTAAAACGCCGTAATGGCAGAAGTTGGCACACTGGCCACATGCCGAACAATTTTGGTCAATACTAACTCGGAAACGGTTTTGTCCATCTATACGGCTAACATTTATTTTGGCCTCGGATAGATTAAAACTTCTCTCTTGCCGAGTAAAAAATGAACAAGCCAGGACGCATAAATAACAGCCGGCACAGTTTTGCATATTTTCGATGACGATCTTAGCCATTCTCCCCCCCCTCTCTTGAAGATTCTTTTCGCAGAAATTTATACCTTTACTATTTAACCTAATGTGATCAAAAATAAGTATCGAAGTCATTTTGGACTGGTTTATTCTGCAAGAAAACTAGCTCTCCCAATTCTACCCCCAGGTGAGTGGCTACCACCGGGCATTTGGCCTTGAGCAGGAAAAAAGTCTTGGTTCCGGCCAGTTCTGTACCTTCAAGCGTCTCGTAATTAGCCTGTCCCTTGCTTATGATGAGGTCGGCATCTTTAAAATGCTTCAGAAACTCTGGGGAACAATATTCAGGTACCACTCCCAGGAAATTGCTTCCGGTAGTTATTACTCGGGCGATACGGGTCATCCCTACTTCTTCCGCATCAACCAAGGTAGCATCGTTGAGAATAGGTGCCGACTTAACGCTGTAAAAGACCTGTTTTTGCCGACCGGAAATTTCCGCAACCAAAAACTTATCGAAGACTATTTCCCCACTGTTATCGCCCAGGACCAGAACCTTTTCCGCTTTATTTAAAACTTCTTGAAACTGATTATAGTCAAATCGGGCAAAAGGAACGCTTAAGGCTTGTTTCAAGCTGGCCTGGAGGTCATAGTCCTCCTGAATTCCCAGGTCTACCACGTTTCCCGCCACGGAAATCTTTATAGCCTCTTCCAAAGGGTCTTCCGCCGTCCGTAACAGATTGCCAAGGTAAGGCTCAAGGCGCTGCGCCTGACGGTTAGATATTCGTTTTGCCGTTGCAAAAGGGTCGTTGATTTCACTTAGTTCAATTAAGCGGTGAAGAATATAGCTGGAATTTTCTGCCGGAGTGCAGTCGTCCCTTAACTCCGCAACTAGAGGAGCCAGTTGTAGTAGCAATTGCTTCTTTTTCTCCTGCGATAACGATGTCTGTTTTAAAGCCGATAGAGCCTGCTTCAAATAGCACGGTATGCATTCCAAGTTCACTTTCAATTCTTTACTACCTCCTTTGGGGCAAGAAATCGGTATTTTATAACCTCCTTCCTATTTTAAGGAATCCTTTTGCTTTCTACAACCTAGTTCGATCTATAGTTCTTCTACTCTTCCTTATACTTTTTTTGGGCTTCTTTTACCGCCTTCAGATTTTCGCGGAACCTTTTCCTGGTCTCTAGAATCCAATTAACCAGGTGCTCCTGACGGTGTTGCGGTGTCCAAAAGTGCTCTTCTCCAGGCTCGAACTCCAAGGAAAGATTACTGCCTTTTCCAGTAATTCTCCCTCGGGTAAGACAGATAGGACACAAGATGTCTCCCGTCGAGGTGATGCGAAAGACTCGACCCCTGCATACAGGACACTGGTTCGGTTCTGCCGCCGGTTCGCTTAACTGCGGATTGGTCAAAGATTCAACCAAAAAAGATGCCGCTTCACGAACTTGGGCGATTAATTCCGGTTGCAGTAATACTTCGCCGGGACCCGGTGCATAGGCTTCCAGTCCCCGCAATACGCTAAATCCATATGCCAATACCATTTGGTTGAGGAATTCCAGCCCGAGAGGGTTCCACCGGGGATTTCCCGCCACCGAAATAGTGACTGCTTTCCTACGTCGTTTCTCCAAATCTTTCAACCTTGGTGAAAGCATTAAGGCGCGGTCAGTCAATGCTTTAACTACAGCCACAGGACTGAAAATATAGGTTGGGGCGGCAAACACCAGGCCGTCGGCCAACCAAAGTTTTTCCAATATCACCGCCATGTCATCCTCTAAGGAGCAACGGCCCTTGTAAGCACAGGCCAGGCAGCCGCGGCACCCCTTCAAGTCATATTCATCAAGGTAAAGAATTTCCGTTTCTGCCCCGGCCTCGCGGGCCTGCTCCAAAGCCTCTCTTACCAAAACGTCACTGTTTCCAAGCCTCCGTTTGGAAGCCACTATACCCAAGATTTGCATCCTCTCACCCCTCCTCAAAGCCAGCGAGTAAGTTTAATAAACTAGATCCCCAAATAGCTGAACAACTTGACATTCCCGTAGCCGGCAGACCCCTGTAGCTTCTAATCATCCGTTCTTCGCATGAGTTTCCTATAATGTTTCAATATACCGGAAGATCCCCTTTGCCGAAAGGTTCAGCATACCGAACAAGAAATCCCACTCTTGCGCTGCTGCCGGGCTCAGGTTGTTCGGCATATCTTTTGTATCACCAAATATCCATTGCCGGCTATACTCTTCCAGAGTTGAAACCAATTCTTCAGCCGTTTTCCCTGCTTTTTTGAGATTTTTTGCTATTTCCAGCCAAATGGCCACCTGCCCGGCTACGATTTCAAGTAACTGGCGCGCAGGCTCGCCCAAACCGAAATGCGTGTAGTAAATCCTATCAATCTCCCTTAAGGCCATCCGGCTTAATGATTTAAACATGAGGGCGCCGTCAAAATCGGGAGGAGGAGTAGCAGGGCGCAGTACTGGACTTCCCTGCTGCCTGCTCAGCTCCGGACTGAATACCCCGGCAGCATCGCCACTGAACAGGCCTCTAGACTGCCGGTCGTAAATACAGATGTGATGCTTGGCATGCCCGGGAGTTTCCCATACTTCCAACACCCGGTTACCTAAAGATAGTACCGTACCCTCCCCTGCTGCCATTATTCGGTCTTCCGATAAAGGTTCTATTTCGCCCAACTCCTTCATCTTTTCCGGCCCGAAAACCGCTAGAGCCCCTGCCCTCAACCGGGAAGGATCTACCATATGCTTGACTCCCCTGGGATGGACCACCGCTGTTGCTTTAGGAAAGTGCCGACTGAGTACTCCCAGACCGCCGGCATGATCCAGGTGAATGTGCGTTACCGCCAAGTATTTTACCTCCTCGGGGCGTGTGCCAAGCTCTTCTGCGGCCCGGACTACCACCTCGGCTGAACTAGCTGGTCCAGTTTCAATTAACATCCATTCTTCTCCCCGTACAAAGTATCCCGCTGTGCGGCCCTTATGGCCGCAATCCTCAAGATCCACTTGAAAAATATCACAAGGCAGTTGCTGGATATCAACCAAGGCACCCCACCTCCAGATAAAAGAGTTGTTTGGTTTAAATAAAAACTATAGCAATTTTTATGCCTGAACCATCGAGAACAATCGAAGCAAAATAAGGATATTTAATGAGCTTTCGGCAATAGTTAATAAAAGAAGGAGTTTGAACGCCTTTGACGAATTGGTAGTGACAAGGAGCTGGTATTAATGTCGGAGGTCTTGATAGAAGTTACCCGGGGCGGATTAGTAGAGAGCATCCACCGCGGACACGCGGTAGTGGTAGATGTCGAAGGCAATATTTTGTACTCTGTCGGTAATCCCTATTATTTTACTTACCTGCGTTCAGCAGCTAAACCGTTGCAGGTTATACCCCTGATAGAAAGCGGAGCAGCGGAACGTTTCTCCTTCACCCCGGCGGAAATAGCAGTAATGTGCGGGTCTCACGCCGGAGAACCGGTTCATGTAGAGACAGTGAAAAGTATCTTGGATAAGATCGGGGCGTCCCCTTCAGCGCTGCTCTGCGGGATACACCGACCTTTTCACCGTCCTACCGCCAACCGACTGATAGAAAACAGAGAAAAACCCACTGAGTTGCACAACAACTGCTCCGGTAAGCACTCAGCTATGCTGGCCCTCGCCCTTCATCACGGTTGGCCGCTGGAAAAGTACTTGGCCCCTGATCATCCGGTTCAGAAAACTATGCTGGACACTATCAGTCATATGTGCCAGCTGCCTGAAGAGGAAATAGTAGTGGGTACCGACGGATGCGGTGTTCCTGTCTTCGGCATGCCCCTTTATAACATGGCTCTCGCTTTCGCCTCCCTTGTAGAACCCCGGAAAATCTCGGGTAAAAAAAGGGAGGCCTGCCACTTTATTTCGGAGGCCATGTTGTCTAATCCAGTCATGGTGAGTGGTAGCGGCCGAATCTGTACGGAATTAATAAACCACGGCAGAGGCAATATCGTTGCCAAAGCCGGAGCGGAAGCCGTTTACTGCCTGGGTATTAAGAATTATGGCTGGGGAGTAGCCCTCAAAATTGAAGATGGCTCCCAGCGTGCAGTAAGTCCAGCGGTAATCGAAATTCTACGACAGCTTCGTCTCCTTGATGCTTCCCAGCTTCAGGCTTTGAATGAATTTCACCGGCCGGAAGTGAAAAACTTCCGTGGCGAAACCGTAGGTATGATCAGGCCTGTCTTCAAGTTGAAACACTGCTAAATTCGGTATGCCTTACAGTAACGGCAGCTCCACTTGTTGAGCCGTACTATAGGCATAAGCTATGCGCATTCCTTCCTTGAAAGCCAGGACATTCAGGCTTACCGCCTGGCGGCGGAAATGGCGTTCCAGAACTTTTTGCAGGGACAGGGAATCCGCCACGGAGGTTAATAAGCTTATAGCACCCAGAGCCAGAATAGTTACCCCTCTCTCGTGGTTTATTTTCCGGGCTGTAGCCACCATGGGCAGGCCTATCTGTTGGACAGGAAGGGAAAGGTCAGGCTGAACCGTTTCTTCATCAAAAATAACTAAACCGTTATTTTTAGTTTTCGCGGCATAGTATTGGTATCCCCTTTGCCCCAACGCCAGGAGCAGGTTCGGTTCCTGTACCAGGGGATATAGAATTTCTTCCTCGCTTATAATTACAGAAGACTGGCTGTATCCACCGCGGGCTCTGGCTCCGTAGCTTTGAGTCTGAGCGACGTATAATCCTCGGTCAATTCCTCCTGCTTCTGCCAGGATCCTTCCTCCGAGTCCCAATCCCTGTCCACCGATGCCACTAAGAATTATTTCCCAACGCTTTCCCATCAATTCGACCTCCTTGCCACCGATGACCGGTAGGTCTCAAGAAAATCGGGGCGTTCCCTTTCCACCATAATTCCCCGCCAGAAGTAGTTTTTCTTTTCCTCCGGCGGCAGAGCCTGATATTTTTCTAAAGGCAGTGTTCGGTTTTTGAACCAGTTAAGCATTCCCACGCTGTCTCCTATTTCATTGTAACGGCCGTAATAGGTCGGGCAGGGCGTCAAAACCTCTACCATTGAAAATCCTTTCGTCTTTATTGCCCTTTCTATAAACCGCTGTACCTCCCGGACATGATAAACAGTTGTACGGGCGACAAAATTGGCTCCAGCTACGTCTGCCAATGCACAGAGGTCCATGGTAGCTTCTGTCTTGCCGCTGCGGGAAGTACTAGTAACACTGCCCAACGGTGTAGCGGGAGAAAACTGGCCTCCGGTCATTCCATAATTAAGGTTGTTGGCGATCACGGCAGTTACATCGATATTACGACGGGCGGCATGCAGCAGGTGATTACCCCCGATGGCTGCTCCATCTCCATCCCCCATTAAACAAATCACCGTCACATCGGGGCGGGCAAGTTTTATTCCGGTAGCAAAAGCCAGCGTTCTACCATGGGTTCCTTGAAAACGGTGACAGGTTACGTAGTCCCCGCTCCTACCGGAACAACCTATACCCGTAGCCAAAACTAACTTTTCTTTTGGAATAGCCAATTCAGCCGCAGCCATGGTTATGGCTTTCAGAATTACCCCATGTCCACAGCCGGCACACCAGAGATGGGGCAAGTTTTCCCAGGCAATATAATCGCCGTAACGAACTTCCTTGGGACTCATGCGGCTACCTCCTCAATCATTTTGAGTATCTCTTCCGGTGTAATTACAATCGTATCGGTACGGCTCACCCGTTTCACTTCAGCCAACGATCCGACAACCCTTTCTACTTCCAGTACCATCTGCCCCAGGTTCATTTCCGGTACCATAACCACTTTTGCTCCTGAACAAACTTCCCGGACCTTAGCTTCCGGAAAAGGCCAGAGAGTTCTGAGTTGTATGGTCTTTACCGCAATACCTCTATCCTCTGCCATAGCCTGGGCTTTGCGAGCCGCTCGCGCCGACATTCCGTAAGATATGAGAACAATATCTGCATCTTCTTCGCCGTATACCAAGGGCTGAGGCAGTTCGTCAGCAAATTTTTCTATTTTTTCGACCAACCTTTGGGTCAGATTGCGAGCAACTTCTGGGTTAGCCGTGGAGTAACCCCTCTCATCGTGTACCAGTCCGGTAACTCGTAAAATATAGTCGTCTCCAAAGCTGGATAAACGCGGAACCAGTTTTTCATCAGGAGCATAAGGTTTGTAATCAGTTGCGGGACCGGAAGGTCGCTGGCGCTCGACGATTCTTAATTGGGAGGGACCAGGTATCTTCACCTGCTCTCGGAGATGAGCCAAAGCAGCATCAGTGAGAACAATTACAGGATGACAAAATCGTTCCGCCGCATTAAAGGCTTCTACCGTTAGATCGTAGCATTCTTGTACCGAGCTGGGTGCGATTACAATTGCTCCATGGTCTCCGTGCGTACCCCAGCGGGCCTGCATGACATCACTTTGAGCAGGTTGGGTAGCCACCCCGGTGGCCACACCATAACGTTGAACATTAATTATAACACAGGGAACTTCGGCCATTATGGCAAATCCGATGTTTTCCTGCATAAGGGAAAAGCCGGGCCCGCTGGTAGCCGTAAAAGCTTTCATCCCGCTTAGGCTCGCGCCAATAACTGCGGCTATTCCGCTAATTTCGTCTTCCATCTGGACGTAAATCCCCCCGTAATCGGGTAGAATACGGGATGAAAGCTCCGCGATTTCAGTCGACGGGCTGATAGGATATCCGGCGTAAAACCTGGCACCGGCATCTATAGCACCGTAAACGCATGCCTCATTACCCTGCCAGAATTTTAGCGAGTTCAACTGGACTTCACCTCCACTTCAATAGCAAAGTCGGGACATCGATAAAAGCACTGCCGGCAGCCTGTACAGCGCTCAGCAAAAGTTCGCTCGGGATATCCCTTTTCACCAACTGTCAACACATGTTGGGGACAAAAGCTTACACAAATCCGGCAGCATTTGCACAGATCATAATTTACCTTTGGCTCATACGATAGGTATTTTACGGCCTCCTTACCCATTTTTATCCCCCTTGCCTCGGTAAGTATTGCTCTTCAGCACCAGTATTCTAGACAACAATGGCATATTCCTTTATTGAACCTAAAAAAAGGCAATAACTCACGAAGGATACGGCTTCTGTTTGGCGAATATTTTAGTACCGAGACTTATTCGGAGGTGATTAACGTGTTTGTACGTGATCATATGACCGTGAACCCCATCACTGTGCCAAAGGACCTGTCTGTTTTGGATGCCCTGGAATTGATGAAACGCCATAACATCCGGCGGTTGCCCGTGACTGAAAAAGAACAGACTTCTTGGACTAGTTACAGAACATGATTTGCTCAAAGTATCTCCTTCCCCGGCTACCTCCCTCAGCGTTTTTGAGCTCAATTATCTCATTTCTAAGATGAAGGTCGGGGAAGTGATGATTAGAAATCCTATCTGCGTCGCTCCCGACACTCCCATTGAAGAAGCAGCCACCATTATGAGAGAACATAAAATTGGAGATTTGTTGGTAGTAGAAAACGATAAGTTGGTGGGGATAATTACCCAGACTGATTTATTCGAAGCGATAGTCAATCTCTTCGGCTTCCGTCGACCCGGCACAAGAATCACTGTGGAGGTAGAGGACAAGGTAGGCGTACTTCACGAATTGGCCGGAATTATTAAAGAAGCCGGCATAAATATTATTAACGTGGCTACCCGCCAGACCTCTCCGGGAAAATCTCAAGTTGTCTTGCGTCTGAACGTCGCCGATGGCAGAAAGATTGCGGCTGAATTCGAAAGGCACGGCTTCAAAGTTATCCATATGAGTTAACCGCTCCAGACATTGCTTCTCCATATGCGCGCGGAAAGGTTAGTACAAAAAATGCCGGCTTAGCCGGTTGAAGTTGTCCCCTTGCCCTAGGATGGTACAGAATAATACCAAACCCCTTACCTTGGCACCTTATCGACAATTGCAACAGGCTCCCGGCACGACCACATCCTCCTCCCGGGTTCCTGCCCTGTACACCGTGCAGCCTTTGCACCCTAAATGATAGGCCATCAGAAAGGCCTTCCTAACTTCTTCCTTGGTTGCCGTGGGCCTGAGATTGATGGTTTTGGAAACAGCGTTATCACAGTGAGCCTGAAAGGCCGCCTGCATTCTGACATGCCACTCGGGGGAAATATCCCAGGCGGTAACAAACACCCTTTTCATCTCTTCCGGTACACCTTCTACCTGCTGTAGACTTCCCCTGCGCTTCACTTCTTGCAGGATTCTGTCTCTCGTCGTCCTCTCAAAATTCTCAGTCAAGTATTTTTCAAAAACCGGATTCATCTGGGTGACCGCATAATCATCCAAGATTCTTCGCGTTTGTACCAAAGCAAAGACCGGTTCAATGCCGGGAGAAGTCCCGGCAATCATACTGATGGTACCGGTAGGGGCAATGGTAGTACAGGTGGCATTGCGCCGGCGCTGGCCGCGGTAAACACTGATATCAATGTTTGGGAAGTCTCCCCTTTTTTCAGCCAAAGCGCTAGAGACGGCATGGGCTTTTTCTTGGATAAAGGCCATCACCTTCTCCGCCAGTTCCACCGCCTGGTTGCTGTTGTAGGGCAAGCGCAGCTTAAACAGCATATCCGCCCATCCCATCACCCCAAGGCCTATTTTCCGGTTGCTCTGGACCATCTCGGTGATCTTCTTCAGTGGAAATTTATTGATCTCGATGACGTTATCCAAAAACCTGACAGACCACTCTACCGTCTCGGCTAAATGTCCCCAGTCCACCTGCCCGTTTCTAACCATATTGGAAAGGTTGATGGAGCCCAGGTTGCAGGCTTCATACGGCAGTAGCGGCTGTTCCGCGCAGGGGTTGGTTGCTTCGATTTCACCCAGCGCGGGGGTTGGGTTACCCTCGTTCAGGCGGTCCAAAAAGATGATTCCAGGTTCGCCGTTGCTCCAGGCATGTTCCACGATCAGCGAGAAAACATCCCAGGCCTTAAAACGGTTATAGACCTTACCGTTGAAGTGAAGGTTGTAGAAACCGTCATTTTCTAGGGCCTCCATAAATTCTTTGGTCAAGCCAACAGAGATATTGAAGTTTCGCAGCGTTCCCGGTTTGCTCTTGAGAGATATAAATTCTTTTATGTCCGGGTGATCTACCCGTAAAACAGCGATGTTGGCTCCGCTGCGCGCACTTCCCTGCCGAATGGCCTCCGCTGCACTGTCAAAAACTTTAATAAACGGTAGTGGCCCGGAAGCAATTCCGCCCGTACTGGTCACGGGGGCACCTTTGGGACGAATTCGCGAGAAGGAAAACCCGGTTCCACCCCCGCTTTTCTGAATAAGAGCTGCCTCCTTAACCGCATTGAAAATCCCCTCGATACTGTCCTCCACTGGTAAGACAAAGCAGGCCGCCAGCTGACCCAACTTCGTTCCGGCATTCATCAAGGTAGGGCTGTTGGGCAAAAAATCGAGACTCGTTAACATTTGAAGAAACGTATCTCTGATCTTATTTACTTGCGTTGAAGATAGCTGGGGATTTATCATTTTTTCTGCAGCAGCCACAGCATTACTTACCCGGTAGAACAACTCCTCGATAGTCTCTCTGGACCCGTCCGCCTTCTTTCGCAAATACCGCCGTTCCAATATAATCTTTGCCGTCTCCGAAAGTCTCATAAATCTACCAACCCTTTTCAGGCCACTTCAACCATTGACATAATCTGAAGGAATTTGTTGGAAATTGTCTAATAATAATAATCATTACTTATTATCCACAACTTTTTCCACTTTTCCACAGCATGGTTATTTTTAGGAAAAAAGTTAGGCACCTATTCGACTTGTCGAGCCATCTGTTGGAGTGTATCCTCCAGTTCTTTTAGAAATTCTCCATAACCTGCCCAGTCTCCAGCGCGTAACCTGTCCTGGGCTTGGTTGAAAAGCTGAAGGGCTTTCTGAACCATTTCCTGCAGTGGCAGTGCTACCGGTTCCTCCTCAGGTTTTTTCGACAGCTCAGGTCTTTCTGGAGGTACTACTTGTTCTTGACCAAAAAGTCGGCGTAAAGCCTCTTCCAGAGTCTCCGCCATCACCACTTTTTCTTCAAAAACAACAATTACTCTTTTGAATTCAGGCAGTTTACTTTCTTCTGCCTGTAGGAACAGAGGTTCCACGTAGAGAATCGAATTTTCTATCGGCAGTACCAGTAAATTCCCCCTGATCGTCTGTGAACCCCTCTGATTCCATAGGGTCAGCTGTTGGGAAATCTCGGAATCCTGGTCAATCCTAGCTTCAATCTGCAGGGGACCAAACACTCTTTTATCTTTCGGAAACTTAAACAGAATAAGCTTTCCGTAATTTGGTTGGTCGCTACGGGCAGCCAACCAAGCTACCATGTTATTCTTTTTTGAAGGAGTAAAGGGCAGCATTAGCACAAATTCGGGTCTTTCCGAACCGGGAAGCTTCATGATCGTATAATAAGGCTCCATTTCCTGGCTCTTTCCGGCAAAAATTTCCTGTGGGATATTCCAGACATCTTCTTTATTGTAGAACACTCGAGGATTTGTCATATGGTAGGAAGTCAGAACTTCAGCTTGTATTCGGAAAAGCAGTTCCGGGTAACGCATATGGTTTCTTAAATCAGCAGGCATTTCCTCAAGTGTCCGGAATAAACCGGGGAAAATCGAGCTGTACGTTTTTGCTATTGGATCAGATGAATCTACAATATAGTATTCTACCTGCCCGTTATATGCATCAATAACCACTTTGACGGAATTCCGAATATAATTACCTAAATTTGGGACTGGTTCCGAATAAGGATACATATCGGTTACTGTATAAGCATCTTGTATCCAGTAAAGCCTGCCGTTGCTCACTACCAGGTAGGGGTCAGGGTCATAGAGTAGATAGGGAAAAACTTTTCTGACCCGGTCATGAATATTCCTTACATACATGATGCGGCTTTCAGAAGTCAGGGAACCGCTAAGCAACAATTTGTAATCCCCAAGTTTCCAGGCGTAGACTAAACGTCTCCAAAGAGAGCTGAGAGGCACGCCCCCTTCACCTTCATAACGGGTATCAACATTGCTATCTCCCCAAGGATAATCAAATTCTTCCGTTTTGGTCCCCACGACGACATATTCATTAGTCAGTTCTCCGTAATAGATCTCCGGTCGTACTACGTTAAGGTCGTCTGAGGTTGCCCGCGGAGGAATATCTTTAATGAAAAAGTTTGGCAGTCCTTCGGGGCTAACCTCATTTACCGGACTCATTACCAGTCCGTAGCCGTGGGTATACCGAAGGCGCCGGTTAACCCAGGTCTTCGCCCTACCGGGCAGTTGTTCTTGATTCATTTCCCTGGCGGCCAGCATCACCTGACGATATTTTCCGTTTACAGTGTATCTGTCCACATCCACGTTTTCAAAATCGTAATAAAGCCGAAGTTCCTGAAGTTGCTTGTATGTCTCCTGCAAAGGTCTCCAATCCCACAGGCGGATATTGTCAAGGGTTTCCCGGTTCTTCTGGATGTCTTCCCAGGAGAGGTCGTTCATTACCGGGAAGGTTTTTTCCTCCATTTGGTCGAGGTTATATGCAGAGCGAGTAAAGCGAATATTGTGTTTTAGGAACGGTTCTTCTACCGCAAACTCGTCCGGTTCCACTTTAAATTTTTGGACTAGAGCCGGGTAAACGTTCCCCAGGAGTACGGATCCGGCCAGCAGCAAAATAATACTGCCTACTACCAATCGAATGTTCCGAGTGAAGACATTAATTATTATTACTATAGCGGCCACGAGAGCCAGCAGGCTGAGAATTTTTAAGGAAGGTAGATGGGCATATACGTCCGTATAACTGGCACCAAAAGTCACGCCGCGAGGAGACCGAAGTAAATCATAAATGGCCAGCCGATATCCCCATGCCTTAAGGCCCAGCAGCAGAGCAACTAAAACGGATAGATGCAACTTGAAGGGAGCCGGTTTTCCCAATTGGAAGTAGTAAAAATCGCCGGGGTTGGCGACAAAATAAACCATCGTGACCAAAAGTCCCGAAACTACCAGCGCCAGTACGGCCAGGGAATAGACGTAACGGTAAAACGGCAATTCAAAAACGTAAAAGCCTACGTCTTTCCCCAAAATTGGATCCGAAATACCGAAAGAACTTTTATGAAGATAAGACTGAACCATCAACCACTGCCCTGAAGCTAAAGAGCTGAAGAATGCGGCCAATATAAACGCGATTATCGCGTAAAGCCATAATAAACGTCTAGGGGTCAAAAATCGTTGTATAAGATATGTTTTAAAAGAAATGACATTGTCGCCCACTAAGGTCATGTCAGGCCGGAGCACCGATTTTCGTGTTAAAAGTAAATTGGTAAAAAATACCACAAATAGTATTATAAACAGGACCGCCCTTAATCCCCAATCGGAAGTTAGAGAAATAAGAAAAACTTGATCTTTACCAAGGGTTTTAAACCAGAGCCAGTCGGTATATAGGTCAACACCGCTTGTTATCATTAGAATTAAGACCAATGCAGCTGAAATTACCGCCGTTACCAACCATTTAATTTTCATTATTTCCCTCTCCTTGCTCCTTTTAATATTAACAAATCGTCTTTCTTCTGGAATAATAGAGTTAAAAGTCCGGGAAGAGAGGTGTTTTAGCCAATTGATTATTGTCAGTGCCTGCCTAGCCGGAATATGCTGCCGCTATGACGGCGGCTCCAATTTTCGCCGCAATTTAACCCAGCTAATTCCCCGGGATAAGCTCGTCCTGGTATGTCCGGAACAGTTGGGAGGCCTTCCCACTCCCCGCCTCCCTGCTGAAATAGTCGATGGCGACGGAGTTCAGGTGCTCAGCGGTAGAGCACGGGTAATCAACTCAAGAGGCGAAGACGTTACCGAGGCCTTTTTAAAAGGCGCCGAAGAGGTATTGCGTATTGCCCGCCTGACCGGAAGTAAACAGGCGGTCCTTAAGGCACGAAGCCCATCCTGCGGCACCCGCAGGATATATGACGGTACCTTCCGGGGTAGACTTCGACCCGGCTCCGGCGTAACAGCCGCCCTTCTGCGAAAGCATGGAGTTAAAGTAATTGATGACGAGCAGTTTGGCCTATCTCCCTGAGTGTATCCGCTGCCACTTGGGCCATGGCCTGGTACCCTTCCCGGGAAGGATGAACATCGTCGATAAAATAGCGTTCCTCAGCCTTACCCGTTCCTTCATTCAATAAGGCGGAGAAAAAATCAATAATAACAAGCCCTTCTTGGCGGGCGTAATCCCGAAGCCGATGGCGAATTTTCTGTAGCTGGGCTTCCAGAAACAAGTCCAGGCTGGGAACTAGCAAGCCCAAAATCGGTTGAATATTGTTTTCCCTGGCCTTGGATACCAATCGACAAAAGTTTCCTAGAATGTAATTAAGATTTCTGCCGACAGCAGCATCATTGGTTCCCCCGAGTAAGATTACATGAGACGGGTTGGCTTCTGTTACATGTTTGTCAAATCGCCTTAACATGTCTTCAGTAGTATCACCGTTTATACCACGGTTTTCCATCGGTATACCTGTCTTTTTTTCCGTCAGGTACACCCACGACCAGGAAGGTCCGAAAGGATATCCGTAGGTTATGCTGTCCCCCAGACAAACTACCTTTTTAATGGGACTGTCCATGTTTCTCCCCTTTCCTGGATGAAAACTCTGAATTGCTTCGCAGTAAACACTTGAGAGTTGTTCCCGGCCTGCATACAATAAACTTCATGAGCCCCGCTATCAGCAACAGGCCAATTAGGCGGTAGGACAATTCTCCGGTGCAGAGAGCACGGATGGCTGCATGGAGATAGCTACCGTAATCCGTTTTTTCTCTTTCCCATTCCGAGGCAGCGATAAATAAGCGGCCGAACCACTCTTGACGACCAATAAAGTTGTTCAGGTAAAAAAGCTTCATTCCCACTCGATTATCCATAACAAATTCCTTCAATGGCCGGTGATAATAACGGGCAAAAGCCTTACGAGAGGCCCCATGATAGATTAAGGTTTCCGCGGCCAGTCGGGCGCCGTAAAAGGCGGCAAAATAGCCGTCTTTCAACACCCTACCATATCCACTCAAGTCTCCGATTACTACCCATCCATCTCCATAGAAATTCTGGGCCGGGCCGGTGTAAACACTCGCCCCGCAAATCAAGTGGCAGCGGAGAGCTTTCACCGGATCGGGAAGATCTAAGTACTTTTTTACTTCCGGATGATTAAAGAGCACCAGCAGGTCTTCTTCGGAAAGTCTTTTATTTAATGAAGTTAAGGTTAACCAATTCTTGCCTTTAGGAATAAAGGCACAAACAGCTTCCGGTACTATCCCGTCTAAAATAAACATTTTATTGGCTATTAAATTGCGTTTTGCCTTGCTAGTATCTACTTCAGTAACGCTGGCCGGCATAGTAGCGGGAGGAACATAACCGGTCACCTCCTGGAAATGTTGCAGTACCGGACGGTTTAAAGCCCGGAACCCGCAAGCAACTACTACCACATCCCCGGCCACTTCCTGAAAGGTTTTGTCAGGGTTGCGCCGGCTCAAAACCAGTCTCCATTTTTCCCCGGGCTTCTCCGGCGGAAGGATTTGTCGCACTATCGTAGGTTCAATTGTTTCCAGTTTAGTTTTTTGAGCAGGAATGCCGTCCATAATGCGTTGCTTGATAGAATCATCGAATCCCGGCAAACCGAAACGGCTGGTGCGCAACGTAGCGGTCAGACTGTCAGGCACCAGCACTTCAGTACTTCCACAGCGGTTGATAAAGACACATTCCTCAATGTTTTTCAGCACCAACTCGTCAGGAATATCCAACTGGTATAACTCTCTCAGAGTATTCAGGGCCAGGTTGGTAACCAAACCGCCGCAGTAATTACAGTTAGTACTGTTTATCAAAGTAACCGAGATATCCCGCGACTCCTTTTCCGCCAGGAGGAACAACTGGCGGGTAAATGCACTGCCGGCAATGCCTCCTCCTATAACAAGCACCTTGGACCCATCGGGCAGCGGATTAGTCGCCCGGATGCGCCGGTTTAATCGGGGAGGCCTGCGGCGCATACGAGTTTCTATTTGGTGAACAAAGAAGGGGCGTTTCAAAATAATCTCTTCCTCTCCTCTAATGTACCCGCAGCGTGCGCAGGCGATTGACTGCCGCTGCCACTTCAAACTTCCGGGGCAGGGCGTAATCCCCCGGGTGCTGCCCGTAAAACGGCGAAATGCAGTCCAGCCCTTTTTCCTCGATCTCTTGAAAAACCAACTCTATGATTTCTCGTAAACTTCGTTTACCGTCAACATATTTTCTTATTCCATAGTATATAATATCTCCAACGGCCCTAGTCTGGCTAGGATCAACTAACTGTTCTACATATTGCAGGTTGATCTCTTGGCGGCCAAATCGAATAGCATCCACTCCCCTGGCATCAATTTTGACCTTTTTCCCCCGGGTGGCATCAAATCCTCCTACCGGGATACGATTCCTGACCGGTCCGAACTCAAGACCGCCTTCCGCTTTTCGGCCGGTACGAATGCGTTCCGCAATAGTTTTCGCTTCCGCCGTAACATCTTTGGGTATGTAGTGGTCCATGGCGATAACTGTATCGGCTACATCGAAATAGTCTCCTGAACCTCCAATAACCATAATCGTCGAAACACCTTTTTCCTGACTCAACTGGCGCACCTTATCAATAAATGGAGTTATAGGCTCTTTTTCTTTAGCAATTAACTGCTGCATACGTATATCTCTTATCATGAAATTAGTAGCACTGGTATCCTCGTCCAACAGCAGCAATTCCGTTCCCATTTCCAGGGCTTCCATAATATTGGCCGCCTGAGAGGTACTTCCACTGGCGTCTTCGGTAGAGAAATTATGAGTGTCTTGTCCGTAGGGAAGGTTGCTAATAAAAGGGCTAATGTCAACTTTTTCTATCCGCCGCCCGTCCTCTGCCCTGATCTTTACGGCACTGCTGTTGGTGACAACGAATTCTCTCCCGTCCCCCGGTATATGATTGTAGACTCCTCTTTCGATAGCCCGCAGTAAGGTGGATTTACCGTGATAACCCCCGCCTACAATCAAAGTAATGCCGGCTGGAATTCCCATCCCCTTTACAGCACCGCTGTTAGGTGTCTCAAAAATCACCTCTAGACTCGGTGGACTTTTAAACTTTACCACTCTATCCCCCCGCATCGGTTTATCACTGATACCGCTTTCCCGGGGCAATATCGCACCGTTGCCGACAAAAGCGACCAGATTCTTTTCCTTCAACCGGGAACGGATAAACTCCTGGTCTTCCGCCAGCTCTACATGCCGGCGAGCTCCCTCACCATCTATATTTTTATAAAACAGAGATTTTTCCACTATCTTGGGGAGTTCTTCAAAAAACATAGCGCGGGCTTCCTGACCGAGAACTCTTCTTCCTGCCGCCGGTAGGCCCATGACCAAACGGGCCTCCACATATAGGTCTGATACCACCATAGATGTACGTTCTATAATTTCCTGTCCCGGTCGATCTACTGCTATCATTCCACTTTTCCCTGTCCCCCGGTTACCACGGACAAATTTTTGAATATTCTGGTCCATAACCCTGGTCAAAAAGTCCTCCAGAGCCACTCTCCGAACTTTGTTCCGATAAAGCTCTTTAGGGAAGGAAGCAATTTCCTGCTGAACTCTCACTCTGACACGTGACGGCGAGGCAAAAGGATCTCCCTGGATGTAATCACAATAAAGGACAAATGCTCCAAACTGGTAGGCGCCCGCCAGCTCCTTATAGGCTTTATACCCTTTTCCGTCAATTTGTCGCAGCTTCCTGGCCAAATCATCCTGTGAACGCATCTATCACTACCTCCTCACCGTTAATGTTTCTCGACTGAAACCGAATTATCCTTCTTCCGCTCCTTCCGTCAGGCCAAAAACAAAAAAGCCAGCTTACGCTGGTCCTTGAAACTTTTCCCCGGTAACTATAGTGCTGTTAAAGCATGGCGTTGTTTCTGGAAAGTACTACTTTTGTCAACGTAATGCGTTTTATACTCGATATGTACAGGCCCTTGTGTCTCAATCAAAATGTATCTTTTGCAGTGACGGCACTTAATGATTATCGTATTTTCTTCTAGCTGGCAGACTATTTTTTTGCAACTGCACCTTACATTTTGCATAAATTCGACCCTCCCACCCCGCTATTTTCATTTTGTGAACGTTACCGCATTCACAATAGCCACACGTAATTTTTTTATACATCATATTCTATGTTTCTGTAAAAATTCCTCTAACCAAACCAAAAATTTCTATCAAAATCTTACCTAACGAGGTAAGGCCTACCCTCTGTGGGGTAGGCCTGGATAGATGCATCTACAGTTTTCTGGCCTGCCGGTGACAACTTCCACAACTGGAGGCGTCATGACACTGATAACATTTTTGATCTCCCTCTTCCTTTACTTTAACTCGGTGTTGCAACACCCAGTTTTCCTCATGTACTTGAAAATGGCATTGGCTACAATATATATCGGTGGTAGGCTTTACCGCCACCTCTTCCCCTTTTTCCCGATTATGACAGGCCAGGCATCCCTGGGCAAACTGGCGAGCCCTTTGTGGGTGGTATACTGAATAAGGTTTACGATGAGTCTCGGGCCGCTGCAGGTGACAGTTGGCGCAGAATGCATTTCCCCGAGCGACAATTCTTACATCAGTCAGGGGATCTCCTGTCGGCTTGAAATTCGCCTTCCTGCTTACATCATACTCGTGACAATCATTGCACTCACCAATATTTTTGAATGCTTCTTTTCCGTGCTGGGTCGACCACTGGGCGAGCCTGTGGTTGTCGGGAATCTGCTTATCGGAATGGCATACATTGCATTCCCGGGGGGCTTTGGCACCGTTATGGCACTCCATACATTTGTCCATAGGGATGCGATTTCCATAAGAAGTCAATTGCTTAACTTGTTCCAGGTTGATATCACCCGGATTTAGTTTTTGTTTCATTATCAATTGGTTAACATTAGCGTGTACTACATTCCGGTGACAGTCTATGCAATCTATTCCTTTAGTCATGTGTAAAGTATGCGGTATCAATAAGTCACCCGGTGGCGTAACTATTCGTTTCGGATTATGACATTGCAGGCAAATTTCATCGCTCATGAATCCGTCAACCTGAACCGGCAGGCGGTATCGTCCGGTCCGATGGCGAAATTTATAGGTCAGTAAGCTTATGTCTTGGTGGCATTGCCTACAGGGTACCGTACTATGAGCTGTCAGTTGCCAGGCCATAACTTGGGGTTTCATTATATGGCAGCTAGCACAGGTTTCGGGATTGCGATCGTACTTCAAGTATGACCCCAGCCCGTATCCCAGAACGGCAATGCATAGATAAACTAACACCAAGGTAATTCTTCTTCGACGTTTGGGCACCTGAGGAGGTACGTGGGACACAGCTTTCATGAGCAACCTCCTTTCCCCATCAAATCACATCAAACCAATAGGAAGAAACGCTCTGAGAAACCATATCAAAATCACTCCGTAGATGATAATTTCCAGCACAATCAGACCTTTACTTTGGGAAAAACGGGAATTAGCCACCCTGTAACCTCCTTTCTCACACCAATTACATTTTTATCTTTTCCTCTGGTGCTTTAGATACGGTAGACGGTGCTGGTCGGGAGGCGTCCTCTTCTTGCAACAAGCGTTCTAATTCCAGAGGATGTTCATGCTCCATTAGTTCGTGATCCATCTTGCCGTGGTACCATACAAAATTCATAGGGAAAAAGTCGGGACTGAAATGAACGTTATAAAAATGCCAGATAAATATAGCCAGGATAGCCAGCATAGCCTCATCGCTGTGCGCCACGCGAGCGCTGTCTATGACCCACCGGGGGAATAACGTAGCCGACCATTCCGGAAACCACATCATTAGCCCGGAGCCGCCCATGATGAACATCCCCCAAAAAACAGCCCAGTAATCAAATTTTTCTTTGTATGAGTACCGGTCAAAACGCGGTCTCTCATCCGTCAGCCCCAGCAAATATTTCATGTTTTGAACCAGGTCCCGGACATCCTTTAGGTTAGGCAGCATAGCGGTAGAAATCTTTCTGGTAACAGCGGGGTAAATTACTAAGTAAATCAAATGATAAACAGAACTGGCCAGCATGATGGTAGCTCCTATTAAGTGCACTGTCAGCATGTTATCAAACCCACCAAAAAGAGCCGTCACCTTCGGTGCCCAGGAGGAATAATTGTATTTGATAGGAAGGCCGGTAACCGTACAGATGATGAAGCTAGTAAACATCATAATATGCTGCAGGCGCTGGTGGATGTTGAAACGCTCGAACACTGTGGGTGTTTGCTTCCCTCTCAACATTTCATCACCTCACCCTTTTTCAATTCAATGGGAGCCCTGGTGCCCTTGTTTTAAATCTTTTAGTTTACGGAAGAGTTCTAACTCGATGTGAATTATTAGCAAAGTAATAGTTATAATCGTCAGCCAAGTAAAAAACTTCAAAGTGTAGTACATTGGCTTCCCTGGTCCTTCCGGCTTAAAAACCCAGTGTTCCACCCCTTTGGCGAAGTTGGGTCTAGGCTTGATGTGACATTGGGCACAAGTCTCGGGCACGTTATTCTTATGCACAGTCGACTCCGGATTTTCTTGACCCAAAATATTGTGAGAACCATGGCAATCGACACACGTAGCCGCCTTCTTACTCCCGAGGGAAACGGCCTTGCCATGGAAACTTTCCTCGTAGCTTTCCATTACTTCTCCCTGATGACATTGCTGGCAAGTGTGAGCAACGTTCTGCCGGTGTACTGAGGAACGAGGGTCCTCCTTTTTATAGATGTTATGACTTCCGTGACAATCACTGCATAGGGCTGCGCCCGCGTTTTCTTCTTCCAGTTTGCCGTGGGCACTGGTCCGGTAAACGGAATTAACGTTGACATGACACTTTTCACAATTTTGCACCACTTTCAAAGCCAACTTTCTGCCGTACGCTACTTGAGTATGAGGAATTTCCTGATTGTCAGAGTGACAGGTGGTACAAGCATTAGTTCCGTGCATTGAATTTTGGTACTCTTCCGGGTCTATATACAAGTTAATTTTTTCACCGTTTCTGGTGATTTGAAAGTCCCTATTTCCGTGACACTGCAGGCATTTTTCGTTAATAAGTTTCGCGGAATCTGCTTGTGTTGCTGCAGCAGCTCTTGGTAGAAACAATAAGGCAAAGAAAACGACATTTATAACTAATACTGCGACCCATACAGTCTTACCCAACCTCAAGGTCTTCACCCCTTTCACACAGTACTATCCGAGGCGTTATGGCCATCACGTGAGACCTGCTCATTTGTACTCAATTTTCCGCAATCCTTTATGGTCGGAAACAAACCCTTTCGTGCTGATAATGATAAACCGCTTGCAATGTCGACATTTTATAACCACGGTATTTCCTTCAAACTGACATACAATTTTTCCACATTTACACCGCAGGTTTTCCAGTTTTCCCATATTACCCCACCTTTTTCTACAGGTTTGCTATATAGGCCAAAAAGGAGGCCAAACTACAATGATAGTGACTATACTGGTCAAAAGGAAGATACCTGCTCCCAGAAACAATAGTGAAAAACCTTTCAACAGTCGATTTTTTATCGCCAGCTTGTAGTTAACCAGATACCAATCTAAACTCACAGTGAACAGAAGTATCAATGCCAACGACCAGGCAACAAGAAACTTCATCTTTAAAATCCTCCTTTCGATCGATAAGAAAAAAGGCCAGCGTATGCCGCCGGCCTCTGGACTTAAAGTCTCCGGACTACCCTGCAGTCGGGTTAAACCTTCCTTTTTCTTCCCGATGTATCCCTTTGGTTTTAATTACCAGATAGCGTTTGCAGTGACGACACTTTATAACGATGCAATTTCCCTCAAATTGGCTAACTATCTTGCCGCATAAACAACGCAGATCCTCCATATCTCGTCCCCCTTTCTAAAATTTTCTTAATCTTTCAAGCTATGGGTGGCCATATTACTATTAACGTTAGCAGCGTCGTAGTCAAGAAAATAAATGTTCCCAGGACCAAAAGTCCAATTGTCCGGAATACTCTGCTTTGGACCGGAATGCGGTAATAACTTAAGTACCAGGCAAGGCTGAAGCTAAAAGTGAAAATCAGGAGCAGCCCGATAACAAAAAGGATAGTCATGGGAAATCCCCCCTTCCATGAAAATATACTGGCGTTATTACACCCATCTCCCAACCCCTTAAACAACAAAAGGCCAGCATATTCCGCTGGCCTCTGGACTTAAAGTCTCTGGACTTTCCGTTACGCTATTTGTTTTTCTTTTTATTGCATATGGGAGAGCATACGTCTGTATGTTGGTTTGGCATAAGCTATTTCTGCGGACCGGTGCATAATGCCTTCCAACCCGCTGGTTTGAATGATAATAAACCTCTTGCAGTGGCGACATTTGATGATAACCTTATCTTCGTTGACCTGACATAAAATTTTGGAGCAGAGACATCTTAGGTTCTTCACTAGTTCTCCCCCCTTCTTCATCGGGCTTACCCGGGAATAAAAAACAAAAATGCTAGCTACTAAAACAAAAAGCCAGCATCTTCAAGTGCTGGCCTCTGGACTTAAAGTCTCCGGACTTTCCATTATTAATTTTTCCCTCGAAGCCCACGCTTCAAGGAGGAGCCAAGTTTGACCTTGTGATTATTTTCACAACTCCGCTACATTAAATTTGCTTCATTATATCTTATTCTCTATCCTTCAAAAAATTCCTTCTCTGGAAGAAAAAATTTTTTTAATTTTTTTCTTCCAAGGCTAATTCTACTAATTTATGAATTAAATCTGGAAACTCTATGCCAGCGGCTCGCGCAGCATCCGGAAATAAGCTGGTAGCAGTCATTCCGGGGATAGTGTTGACTTCTAATACATAAGGCTTCCCCTGTCGGTCAATAATAAAATCTACTCGAGCCAACCCCCGGCATCCAATGGTGCGATAAGTTTTCAAAGCCAAATTTTTGACCGCCAGGTCAGTTTCAGGCGGAATCCGGGCAGGTATAATGTGCTCACTAAGGCCAGGGGTATATTTGGCTTCGTAGTCATAGACGCCGGTATGGGAAACGATTTCAATCAAGGGAAGCGCTATAAGGTCTTTATTTCCCAACACCGAAGCCGTAACCTCTGTTCCCTCTATAAACCTTTCTATTAAAATCTCTTCATCAAAACGGAATGCTTCCTTTAAAGAAGGTAAAAGTTCTTCCTCCTTTTTGACAAAATACACACCGATAGTAGACCCCTGCGAGGGAGCCTTGATCACCAGAGGCAAGTTTATCTTGGAGATAATCTGTTTCTGCAGTGTTTTTTCGTCTAATTTCTCCCGCATAATACTATCTACTACCATGAAAGGCGGCGTAGGAATTTTCTCAAAGCAGAGGATCTTCTTGGTGGCGATTTTATTCATAGCCACTGCACTGGCCAGTACTCCACTGCCGGTATAAGGGATTCCCAGCATTTCCAGCACTCCCTGCACTGTGCCGTCTTCCCCGAATTTACCGTGGAGAGCAATAAAAGCAACATCCGGATTAATTTTTTTCAGCTTCTCTACCACTTGTCTGTCCACGTCAACTTTAACCGCATTATACCCTTTGCTTTTCAGGGCCTCATATACCGCTTCCCCTGTCTTTAAGGATACTTCTCTCTCTGCTGAAAGGCCTCCTAACAATACAGCCACTACCTTCAATCGAAATCCCCCTTGATGAGACATATTATTTACGTTTGCCACATATTCAGCTATGAAATCTAGTTGCTACATTATATTCCCTGCTACCTTCCGAAATCCCTTCCCGTAAGATCAAAACTGAAATACTTTTCTGTGCTATCTGCAGCACCAATGGGGGCGCGGCCAAGGAATTTTGTTGTCTATATAAATATCCGCAAGAATTTCAAGGTGTTTTTTGCCCATGATTTTCATTACTAAATTCTCACTGGTCTAATTAATCCCAACTCTGTTAGTATATATGCTGGCTGAGTTGCTAAAAATATTTGACACCCTCGTGGTTTTTCTTTATAATTATGGTGTACAGGGGAGTAGCTCAATTGGCAGAGTAGCGGACTCCAAATCCGTTGGCTGCAGGTTCGAGTCCTGTCTCCCCTGCCAATCTTTTTTCAGAGAACACAGGAATGACAAGGGTTTCGGCCCTTGTCATATTTTTTATATCAGTTTGATATTTTGGCCTTGTCTTGAGACCATTCATTCCTTAAAAATTCTAAATCTTCACGGACCGTTTTTAACAAATACTTTTGTCATCCACAACATGTACCTCCAGAAAGGAATTTTTTTGTTGATTCAACAGCAACCTTACTATTCCTTTCAGGTTCTAAAAACCTTATTCCTCTAAGTAACCCAAATCCCTAACAATCTGCAGTAACAACTCATCTTTCTCTTTTTGTGTTAATTGTTCCGGTAATTTGCCTTTTAGCTTCTCCTTAAGTTGCTGTTTATCGATGGACAGAGGCAAAGTTGTGCGGTAGTATAACTTTGCCTTAATTTTTATGCGGAAGACGCTACTATTTGGCTACAGTTGGGAGGTGATAAGAATATTTGGTTAGGAGGAAAAAGCTTCATATTTCCTACCAAAAACCCCGCGGGTCTTGGCCCCGGGATGTCTTTAATGTCTACAAAAATAACAGGCTATGATCAATAGTCAGCAAATAATTCCAATTGTGTACTTGCAGGCGGCCAAAATACTCCTAATACCATAAACGAGGGCGTCATAAACCGATTACCTACAATTAGGAATGAGTCCCTAGAAGGTGAAAACATTTCAACTAATCACTTCTGTCTAAATCTTTCGATAACTTCTTTTGTTTCATATCCGCGCCGCAAACGTCGATAGAGTTGTCCCGCTTCCCAATCAATGATTGACAGTTTATGTCCCAGACAGCTTGGATGATTACGTTCAAATATAAAAACCGATGCTCTAGCAACTCGAGGGGTAAAGGCCTCCTTCCAGAAAAAAGCGAAAGTTGTTGTTGGCCTATACTTTCGAGGGAAGGTTTGGCAGTCGGAATTAATATTGCTTTGCGTTTTGCCCAGTTGTTCTCAGTTCCAACAACAGGTCCCATTACCACAGTGTCGAAATTTGGTGTGAAGCTTTCCGCAAGTTAGAAATAGCATCCCTAGAAACCTTGTCTGCCAATGTCCTTTTCTTGGGAAATGAATCCGCCCCTTCCCTGGCCACCCTTTCCGCCAGGATTCCCAAACGCACAAAGACCAGTCCCGATAGTCCCGCATTTGCACGGTGGTGAAGTTCCGTCGGCTTTCGATGGTTATCCTAACGCGTGGTTTACCGCTGGTACAATTAGAGGTAAGTCCTTTACAACATCCCTCTATAATTATCCAAACGAGCAGCAACCTACTACTCTCTGGTATCACGACCATGCCCTAGGTATTACCCGACTCAATGTATATGCAGGACTTGCTGGCTTCTACCTACTACGAGATCCAAATAACCACCTTGAAAATCCAGAGTTAGCTATTCTTCCCACCGGGAAATATGAAATTCCCTTGGTAATCCAGGATAGGACTTTTAGGTTAAATGGTTCCTTATTCTTTGATAAAGTTGGTACTAACCCCACTTCCATCCCTACTGGACACCGGAATTTTTTGGTAATACCATTATGGTAAATGACAAGGTATGGCCAAATCTAAACGTAGAACGTCGACAATATCGTTTCAGAATCTTGAATGGCTCGAACGCCCGTTTCTATAATTTAAAATTTTCGAACGGACAATCTTTTGTACAAATTGGTTCTGATGGTGGTTTTTTTACAGACGAGCACAGAACGAAGTTAATACCTCAATCATGTCCTGCACTAAGTCGTCTTTGACTTCGCCCGGTTC
>NZ_BDGJ01000017.1 GCF_002207765.1 Calderihabitans maritimus | reverse complement strand
GGTTCTCCCTTTTTTCGTCTTCTCCTGCTGCTATGGTAATCTATGGCTTTTACCTAGATTTATTTTACTGCTACCCGGAAACCTGACTACCAAAAAACATACGAAGTCAGAGTTTTAACAAGCTAAAAAGAGCGGTTTTCTCAAGTTGATTCTTTCCCATTTTCAACCCGCGTTGCTATACACAGTAATTAAGACGGTACGGGACGAACAGAGAATAGACTTGATAATAGTTTCATAATTGACTAAGACGGAGTCTGTCTTCTTGTTAGGATCTTTAAATATTGTTATTATAAGTATCTGAAGGCAATTTGGATGGGAGGAATGAGTGGTGGAGAAGGCTTTTACCATACAGGAAAAAATGCTTGCCAAGATCGCAGAGTTTGAAAATAAGGATGTGGATCGTGACTATTCTTTAAACTGGGAAAGGCTTCATATGGCCAGTTGTACCGCGATAGGAAAATTGCTGGCTTTGAAGCGGGGCATCGATCCGGAACTGGCTGCCATAGCCTGCTCAGTACATGATTACGGGCGCCTTGTTACAGGTAAACAAAAGAACCATGCAGCTGCTGGTTACGAACCCTTAAAAGAGTTTTTACAAGAAACAGGTTTATTTACTGAGGAACAAACGGAATTAATAGCCCAGTCTGCCCGAAATCACAGCAACAAAAATGAGGTGGGCTCCCCCCTGGAAGAGTTAGTCAAGGACGCCGATGTACTGGATTGTTACCTGCACGGTGTCCCACTGGAAAGGGAAGAGCAAAGGCACCGTTTGCGTCAGGTGCTGGAAGAAATAAAGTTGTCCGAAATGCTTAGCTGCAAAAATTGCGGACAAGGTAGTTTATAATTACCTTGTCCTTTTTGATTCTCAAAACGATGGAACAGCTTTTACAAGTTTCTTAATATGTTTTGCAACCTGCGTCGCAGTTGCCTAAACCTTAGTTCTATCAGACAGGTTTTACAACTTGTATATAACTCACATGCACCTTGTTCTCGCATATTATGGCATCTGTTGGCTAGCTCAGTTAACCGATTGCATATTCCGGCTACTGAAGTATATTTTGCTTTTTCCACCATAGCACGTCAACTCCATGACAAATTATATAACTTCTTTTATTTCAATTATTGACATAAATGACATTTCCTATAATCCAAGATTTCTGAAAATAACACCATTAATAGCGATAAGTTTTCCTTGCGAGAGGAAATACGGCGTTCGATAGTAAATTTCAGTGCGAGGACACGCCATAAGGAGGTAAATTTGTCATGTTCGGGCACCAGGGGTCGAATGCCTGGGCTCTTTTTATTGACGAGGCGGCATAAGTTAGTCGTGAAAAATAACCAGAAATAAACCACATATTTCTAGAAATGGCAGGAAAAAAAGGATTTATAGCGAAATATTTTTCCATGGCAGGTAATAAGAACTCTTTGGAAAAAATGGCAACTTATATAGCTAAAGAGACCGGGCGGGATGAAGACGTCGTTCTTTTCGGCCTGCGTCTTTTTTTAACGAGTTTTTCCGGTTATGTTGCCTTGATACTGTTTGCTGCCTTTTGGGGAATATTCCATTATGCTCTGGCGGCGGCAGTCACGGTATCGCTATTCAGGGTTTTTTCCGGTGGTGCCCATGCTACTTCTCCCCTACGGTGTAATTTGATCGGTCTATCTGTATTTTTAACCCTAGGGTTTCTGGTCAAGTTACTCCCGCAGGCTCCGGGCCCTCTATGGACGGCTACCATTAGTCTTGTGGGGATATTTGTTATATATAAATACGTTCCCGCCGAGACCCCGGGGAAACCCATTTCGTCAAAGGTACAGAGAAAATACCTGAGAATTATATCCTTTATCTTACTGATTGCTTGGGGTATGGGGTGTACTTTGGCCCTGTGGCAACCTACTAAATTTGTCACACCGGACATTATACTATCTAGTTCCCTGGGTATGATGTGGCAGCTACTGACCCTTACCCCTATAGGTTATAGAATAGTAGGGGGTATGGACAGTCTGCTCAAATATCTCACAGAGAGGAGGTGACCCGGGTGAAACGGGTCGTATTAACCCTGGCTGCTGCCGTTCTGACCTTGCTGGCCTTTGCCAACGTTGCTGCTGCTACTGGTTTTTGGAGCTATCAGCCCGAAGTACCGGACAAGCTTCTGAAGTAGAAGATCAAGTAGAAAGGATGAGGTCTTATGGAGGACCTGCGGGTCCTGCTTTTTTTGCACATTACAGAATCGTTTTTAATGGCTGCCACCGGTTTAAGATTGTTTGGTCAAAATAGCGGCTTAAAAATCCTCATGGCCATTGGGGTAATTCATGGACTTGCAGTATGGTTAATCAGGGGAGCTTATCTTTATTATCATATTCCTTTCGGTACTCACACCCTTATTCTGACGGTAATTTTGTTTCTTTTAATAAGAATGCTTGCCAGGGTGAGCTGGGGTGAGGCGTTAGGGGCCACCTTGACAAGTGTCAGTTTGGTCATAATTGGAAGTAGTATATCCGGAATTATAGTACAATTTTATCATCTTAATGTACAAGATATCATGAATAATACTTGGTTACACGTATTAATAGGTCACACGGAGAATGTTTTTCTGGTGTTACTCTTGGTAATCAATAGTGTTTTTGGATTTACCATAACCAAGCCTCTCGAGATAAGGTAAGTAGGGATAATGCATGGGGAAAAGACTGCTGTTTTTAAATCTTCTTTTGCTACAGCTATTTTTGTCTCTTTTCTTGGCTTATTCCATTCTTAACGACGTTTTTCTTCACCATAAAATGCCCATTATTATTGTCTTTTTAATTATTACTACCGTAATAGTTTCAAATTTCTGGGTAGTCCGCGAGATGCTCAGGCTGGCGGACAAGGAAAGAGAAGCCGAAACGACAAGGGTAAGATTAGAGGAAGCTAAGAATCTGATAGCTACCTTGAGGGCCAAACATCACGATTTTGTAAATCACCTGCAAGTTATTTTGGGACTGATTCAGGTGAAGCGGGAGCAAGATGCAGCCGACTATATCAAACGGCTGTCAAAAGATCTGATCGATATAGAGAAACTTGTAGGGCTGGGGAAACCGGAGATTGCCGCCTTGATCAGCCGAAAACTTGCCGATGCAAGTCATATCCGAACGTCACTAGTTATAAATACTACCCTGAATGAGCTTTCTGTTCCACCGGAAAAACTGGTCAGTATTTTCGGAAACCTGTTGGATAATGCCCTGTATGAAGCTACTCTTCAAGAAGATAAGTGGCTGAACATCAGAATTGATTCTGATGATAGATGGTTTATATTTGAGTTGAAAAATCCCGGCATTATTGCTCCTGAGTTCAAAGAACGAATTTATGAACCGGGATTCACTACTAAAGGAGAAAAAGGAACAGGTATGGGTTTATTTATTGTAAAAAATCTGGTTGAAGAATATGGTGGTACTGTTTCCTGCCGTTGTCAAGAGGAAGAGAAAACCATAACTTTTACGGTTAAATTACCAAAGGTTTCGCATGTATGATTATTTACTCATTATTTACTTTTGGTGTATTGGAAAAGGTGAAAATAGATGAAAGCTCACCACCATCTACCGGAACCATTTTTTTTTGAAGGGGATAACAGGGGGCTGCTTCTTGTCCACGGGTTTACCGGATCAACAGCGGAATTAAGACCTATGGGAAAATATTTCCGTGATCTGGGTTATACAGTACATGCGCCCCTCCTGGCCGGCCACGGCACTACTCCCGAGGACATGAAAAGAACTAGCTGGCCTGACTGGTGGTCCAGTGTCGTGCAGGGATACCAACATCTGGTGAGAAGCGGCTGTAATCCTATTTACGCAGCCGGTCTTTCGATGGGCGGACTTCTGGTACTGAAGCTGTCCCTACAATATGAAGTGGCGGCCATAGCTACCATGAGTTCTCCTGTATACATCAAGGACCGGCGTGCCTATCTGACTCCTTTATTAAAAAGAATTATCCCCTATATCAGAAAGGAAGGTAGAGATGAAAAGCCGCCGTATATTAAAAGAGAAGTTTTTCTTTATGACAGAATTCCCTTAGCGTGTGTATCCAGTCTCCTCAAGCTGATTGGCCATGTTAAAAGAAAACTACCCGAGATAAATGTACCGGTGTTCATTGCCCAGAGTGGCAAGGATGAGGTTGTTGATCCCAGGAGTGCCTGTTACCTCTATAGACATATCGGATCGAACTGTAAGGAATTGAAATGGTATCCTGAGTCTACTCATATTATCACCCTGGACATAGAAAAGGAGAGGTTGTTCACCGATCTAGAAAAATTTTTTAAAAGGTACGAGCATTTGGTAAAATAATTTTACAGAGGGCTATTAAGAATGGTATGAGATTGGAGGCAGGAGGAAAAGGTTTCAAAAAAGGAGTGGCATGTGATGACTGGTAAGGCTTCTGTAGTATCCCAGGGACCAATGCGCAAAGCTGACGTGTTTATCCGCTTATCTGAATTTGAAATACCGCCCATGCAGGATGTATTGCTTGTAGGAAGGAAGGCGCCAATCGGACCTGAAGCCGTCCGGAGAATGGTAGAAGCACTTTCACCCGAGCAGTACAAGATTGTACATATTAACCATGATGTCTTTGAGGCTGTAGTATTTAAGAAATCATTGCTAAAATTTCTTCCTGAAGAAAAACTGTTACCTATTATTTTGGAAGAAGCAGAACGGATAGCTATGGAAAGTACTGTAGTAAAAGTTCAGGTGAACATTGTTATTCAGGTGAACCGGGCGGTGGATTTATAATGCTTAACGTGAGCAACATTATGACCAGAGAGCTGGTTACTGTTTCGGCTGGAGATTGCGTCGGCAGAGCTGCTGCATTGATGGAACAGTTTAAAATAGGCGGACTTCCGGTGGTAGAGGACGGAAAGCTGGTGGGTATCATCACCTCCAGAGATATACGGCGTTGCCACCCTAACCGGTTAGTGGCCGACGCCATGAGCAAGAAGGTAATTACCGTCACCCGGGAAAGTTCTCTCTGGGAGGCAAAGGAACTCCTGGAACGATATGAGATTGAGCGCCTGGTGGTCGTAGATGGGAACCGTCCTGTGGGAATCGTGGCCAAATCGCAACTTTATGCTGAACTGGGTAAGCATGTAGATGCTCTTACTGGCCTAGATCGGGCAGTGTTTTTGCAGAGAAAGGCAGCTGAACTGTTGCAGGAGGGGAAAGAGATTGCGGTTATCTTTTTGGATTTAGATAACTTCGGGACAATTGATAAGAAACTGGGCCATGTTCTTGGTGATGAAGTTCTGCGGCGAGTAGCGGAAGTCTTAAAGGGTCTGATTGAAGAGGGAACAGATTATCTATGCCGGTACGCGGGAGATGAATTTGCTGTTGTAACAATCAGGCCTTTTGAAGAGGCAAGGAAGTTGGCATGGCAAATGGTTGCCGCCCTTGCCGAGGAGAAATGGCCAGGCGGGATAAAAATTACGGGATCTGTTGGTGTGGCGGGAGGAAGGCGTAGATCTTCCCGTGATGAAGGAAATGAAAGTTGTACGGTAAGCGACCTTATAAACATGGCCAGCTTGGCTTCTACTAGAGCCAAGAGAGAAGGGAAACGGGTAGTGGTGGCCGATGAAGTTGAGATGAGGAGCAAAGGTTAGAATAACAGGGGGACAGAATGTTGGAGACAAAAAAGTTTACCTTTGCGGAAGTGGCCATAGACCCGTCCTTGCGCCTGACTGATAAAACTTTTCATTATCGCATTCCTACCCGGCTTAAGGCCTCAATCCAGTTGGGAACACGGGTTTTAGTTCCCTTTGGGAGACAGCGGTTGGAGGGATATGTGGTAGGTTACTCCTCACACCCGGAAGTTGACCGGGTGAAAAACATTTTAGAGGTAGTGGACGAGACACCTGTTCTTAATGAGGAAGCAGTCAGGCTAGCTCGGTGGATGTCCGACTATTATTTATATCCTATACCTGTAGCGTTACAGTGCCTGATACCCCCCGGCTTGAGGCGTCAGGAGAAAATAGTGGTTACCTTGAAACTCAGTGATGAAGTTGGACATAAATTGAAAGAAACTCTTAATATACTTGATCCGGTAAGCGGAAGAGTTTTAGCTTTTTTGACCGAGACAGGAAGGGTTCCATTAGAAAGATTAATTAAAAAATTTCCAAGTCAAAATCTACAGGAAACCTTAAATTCGCTTCGGGAACTGGGTTTAATTGAGATTGAAAAGCTATACACGGATCGTTTAAAAAAGAAGTTTCGCCGTGTTGTCGAGCTTAATAAGGAAGTAGTGGGCCTGGAACAGGATCTTGAAGAGTTGGCAGTCCGCTCACCGAAACAGAAAAAGGTACTGCAAATACTGTTGGAACAGGGCCCCTTATTGTTAAACGATTTATTGGATCTGGCCGGCACATCCTATAGCACCGTCAAGAGTTTGATTGACAAGGGGTTTATTGTACTAAACAAAGTGAGGGTGGAGGAAGACTTTTTGAGAATAAACAAGGCTTCTTCTGTTAAGCCAGTCGAACTTACCGATGATCAGGAGAGAGCATTACGTTCGATCCAAAACGCCCTCGCCCAAAGAAGTTTTTCCGTATTCCTTCTTCATGGCGTTACCGGTAGCGGGAAAACAGAGGTATACATACGGGCCGTGGAGCAGGTCCTAAAGCTGGGAAAACAAGCTGTTGTACTGGTACCCGAGATATCCCTGACACCTCAGATGGTAGAACGTTTTGTGTCGCGTCTAGGTTCATGCGTGGCCGTGCTTCACAGCAGGTTGTCCCTACGGGAAAGAAGCAATGAATGGCAGCGGATTCACCGGGGAGAAGCACAGGTGGTCATCGGGGCCCGATCGGCAGTATTTACTCCGGTTTCCGATCTTGGATTGATTATAATCGATGAGGAACATGAAAGCAGTTACCGGCAGGATGTGATGCCACGATATCATGCTCGAGACGTTGCTATTCAGCGAGCCCGTTATCACGGGGCTTTAGTCTTGCTGGGAAGTGCCACTCCCTCGCTGGAAAGTTATACTAAAGCTAGGCTTGGTCGTTACGCCTTGCTGTGCCTTCCTAATAGGGTGGAAAACCGGCCCTTGCCTTCGGTAGAGATTGTGGATATGAGGCAGGAACTGGCGGCAGGAAACCATAGTATTTTTAGTCGCTGTTTGCAGGGGAAAATGCGGCAACATCTGGAGCAGGACAGGCAAATTCTTTTGTTTCTCAACCGTAGGGGTTTTGCTCATTTCATGGTTTGTCGGGAGTGTGGTTTTGTCAACCGGTGTTCGCGTTGTGCAGTCAGTTTGACTTATCACCGGGTGGAGGGGCAATTGCGCTGTCATTACTGCGGATATCAGGAACCGGTACCGGTTACCTGTCCCAAGTGTGGCAGTCGTTATTTACGAAGTTTTGGCATTGGTACCCAAAGGGTCGAGGACGAAGTAAAACGCCTGTTTCCAGACCGGCAGGTACTCCGAATGGATGTGGACACTACCACCCGGAAAGGATCCCATGAGGAAATCTTGACTGCCTTTCGGCAGGGGAAAGCGTCGATATTGGTTGGAACTCAGATGATTGCTAAAGGGTTGGATTTCCCGGAAGTTTCTCTGGTGGGTGTAATTACAGCTGATATAGCCTTGAATACACCTGACTTTAGGGCTCATGAGAGAACGTTCCAGCTTCTGACCCAAGTAGCGGGGAGGGCTGGAAGAGGTTCTTTTCCGGGAGAGGTGGTTATCCAGACTTATGACCCGGCAAATCCAAGTATTGTTGCGGCCAGCCGTCAGGATTATCTTGCCTTTTACAAGCAAGAGATTGCTCTGCGACGTAGCACCAACTACCCTCCTTTTTCCCGTCTGGCACGCTTGGTGATTTCAGGAGGAGAGGAAGAGCAGGTAATAGAGGCGGCGCAGAGATTGGCCCTGGATATGGAATTGCAGATCATTAAAAAACGGGAAGAGGAAAAAGTACCGGTAGGAGAACTTTTGGGCCCTGCCCCTGCGCCTATATCTAAAATGAAAAATAGATTCCGGTGGCATATTATGGTCAAAGGACCGAAATTAGCAATTATACGGGAGTTGCTTCGCGATGTTCTAGATGGGTGGAAAGTAGAAAGAGCTGGAAAAAACTCGATACATATTAGCGTTGAATTAGACCCAATGGAAATATTATAGGAGGCTTTGTGAAATGGCTGTTTATCAAATAGTTAAGGTAGGAGACCCTATTTTACGAGAAAAGGCTGCTAAAGTTAATAAAATCACTCCGGCGGTTATCCGACTTTTGGAAAACATGGCGGATACTATGTATGAAGCCAAAGGGGTTGGACTGGCGGCACCGCAGATAGGCGTATCAAAACGAGTTATAGTAGTGGATGTGGGAAATGGATTAATCGAAATGATTAATCCGGAAATTATAGAGAGCAGTGGGAGTGAGGTAGCCGTGGAAGGTTGTTTGAGCATACCGGGAGTACACGGTGAGGTGGAACGGGCAGCCCGGGTTAAGGTAAGGGGGCTAAACCGAAAAGGTAAAGAGATAGAGATAGAGGGAGAAGGGCTCCTGGCTCGAGCCTTGCAGCACGAAATTGATCATTTAAATGGAGTACTTTTTATCGATAAAGTGGTTCGCTTTATTGAAGATTAACTCTTGGTTGGGGTGGGTTAAGATGCGAGTAGTTTTCATGGGAACACCTGATTTTGCGGTTCCCAGTCTCCAGGCATTGCAAGAAAGCAAACATGAAATAGTTGGTGTGGTGACCCAACCAGATCGGCCCCGAGGGCGAGGCAGGAAATTAGCGGCACAACCGGTAAAAGAATTGGCTTTAAAATACAAATTGCCAGTAATTCAACCAGAAAAGGTGGGAAGCGAGGAGACAATTGAAACCCTTAAGCAGTGGAACCCACAGCTAATAGTTGTGGTCGCTTTCGGCCAGATTCTGCCCCTGAAAGTGTTGCAACTCCCTCCTGCGGGATGTATTAATGTTCATGCTTCACTCCTTCCTAAATATCGAGGGGCTGCACCAATACACCGAGCTATTATAAACGGAGAAAAGGAGACAGGAATTACTACTATGTTTATGGACGAGGGATTAGACACCGGTGATATTATTTTGCAGGAGGCCATTCCTATTCCTGCCCAGGCTACGGCAGGCGAAATTCATGACCGCTTGGCCACATTGGGGGCGGAAGTTTTGCTGCGGAGCATTACATTAATAGAAGAGGGAAGAGCTCCCCGCATCCCTCAGGATGAATCTCAGGCTACTTATGCTCCACCTCTAACCAGGAGGGATGAACTGATTGACTGGCACCGGAGAGCAGAAGAAATCGTAAATCAAGTGCGGGGTATGAATCCGTGGCCCGGAGCGTACACTACTTTCCGGGATAACGAAATATTGAAAATATGGCGGGCAGAGGTAATTGAACGACCATCGGGTCGTAGGAAGGTTATCCCGGGCCAGTTGATAGGGATAGAGGAAAGAGGATTTATAGTAGCCACCGGTCATGATGGAAGTGTCATGGTTACGGAAGTTCAACGTCGAGGCAAAAAAAAGATGCCTGCCGCTGATTTTTTGAGAGGTTGCCGAATGGAGCCGGGAATGATTCTAGGCCAAACGAGGACGGTTGAAGCATGAAAAAGAAATATTCTGTGTCGCCGCGCCAGCTAGCGTTGGGAGTACTCTATGAAATTGAGGAACAGGGTGCTTACTCAAATTTAGCCTTAGGCAAGTTGTTATCGCGGGTTCATTTGCCGTCCTTAGAACGCAGTTTCCTTACGGAATTGGTATATGGTACTGTTCGAACCAAAGGTACGCTCGACTGGGTACTGCGGCAATTTGTAAAGAGAGATTTAGGGAGGATTCCTCCCAGAATACGTTTGATCTTGCGGATGGGGCTTTACCAGATAATGTATCTGGATAAAGTCCCCGTCTCTGCTGCCGTAAACGAATCGGTTGAGCTGGCCAAGAAATACGGGCATGCGGGTTTAGTTAAGTTTGTGAATGGTGTCTTGCGGAATATTGCCCGGAATCTTAATCAAGTAGAATTTCCTTCTCTGGATGAAGACCCTGTCACTCATATATCTCTCGTTTACTACCACCCGGAATGGATGGTCCGAAGGTGGTTGGAAAGGTATGGCATAGAGGAAACTGTCGCCTTATGCCGGGCTAATAACCGGCCGGCAGTAAACTGTATTAGAGCAAATACTTTGAAAGTGAGTAGAGAAGAACTGGCTTGCCGGCTGCAGCAGGAAGGAATTGAAGTTCAACAAAGCCCCTATGTACCGGAAGGTTTACGGATTGCTGAATTCAGCGGTCTAGATGAGCTGGCTTCTTTCCGGCAGGGATTATTCATGCTGCAGGATGAAGCTTCCATGCTGGCTGCTCACGTCCTGAAGCCGGAAGCCGGCAGTTTTGTGATAGATGCCTGTGCTGCCCCGGGTTCGAAGACGACGCATATGGCTCAGCTGATGGGTAATCGGGGGAAGATCATAGCCTGGGATATACACCCGCATCGACTGAAATTAATTGAAGATAATTGCCGTCGGTTGGGAATCGATATTGTGGAGGTACAGCTAGGAGACGCACGGCTACTTGGGGAAAGATATCCTGGACAGGCGGATTACCTGCTGATTGATGCACCATGTTCGGGATTAGGAGTGCTGCGGCGGAGACCGGACGCCCGCTGGCGAAAAAACCCTGAGAAAATTCTTGAGTTGCAGAAGCTGCAATTGGAAATTCTCGATGGTGCTGCAAATTGCCTGCGCCCAGGGGGAATTTTGGTTTATTCTACTTGTACCCTGGAACCAGAGGAAAATTATTTAGTTATAGAGAAATTTAAAGAAAAACACCCGGGATTTAAAACTCAGGATTTAAGTAAGTTCTTACCTTTTCCTTTAGAACGGGAGGAAGATCGAAGAATGGCCGCTAAAGGGTATATCCAATTGCTACCTCATGTTCACGGAACGGACGGCTTTTTCCTGGCCCGACTAATCAAAAATGGTAAATGACCGGCTTTCGTGGTTTTACTAGGAAGAATGTCAAAAACATGGGGATAGGTCTGCTATAGTTAAAGCTTTGGCATGTAACAACCTATCTGGGACAAATTCTTTCTATCATCCGTTTTCCAAAGGAACTTAAATGACGGTCTGGGGTGGCTCGAACCACCTTTTTTTGGTTGGCTTTGCTTTCTTTTCGGTTACAGGTATAATATGAAATATATTAAGAAAATCGGCAGGGAAAAAATATATGGAGCCTACGAGAGATCTTCGGAACTTAAATCTTGAAGAGATGGAAGAGCTTGTACTTAAGTTGCACGGAAAAAAGTATAACGCACGGCAACTTTTTCAATGGGTTCACCAGAAAGGGATAACTGACTGGGGCAAAATGACCAATTTACCCCAGAAACTTATTGCCTGTTTGAAAGAAGAAACCGAAATAGGTACTTTAAAACCTTTAGAACGTCAAGTGTCCCGGCGGGATGATACAGTAAAATACCTGCTGGGGCTTTCTGATGGTAATGCTATTGAAACTGTACTGATGACTTATACGGGTAGGGAGCAGCGGGAAAGGTACACCGTTTGTCTTTCTACTCAGGTTGGATGTGGGGTAGGTTGTGCTTTTTGTGCCACCGGCCAGGGAGGGCTGGTGAGAAACTTGGAAGTGGCCGAGATCGTTGGGCAGGTGCTTAACGTAGAGTTAGAACTAAGACAGAAAGGCCAGAGGGTTACCAATGTGGTTTTTATGGGCATGGGGGAACCGCTGCTAAATTACCATAATGTGGTCAAAGCTATAAAAATTTTAAATCATCCCTTGGGTTTAAATATAGGATGGCGCAGAATCACCGTTTCCACTTGCGGTATCGTTCCGAAAATAAAAAGACTAGCTCGAGAGAAGATGCCTTTGGTTCTGGCGGTATCTCTTCACGCAGCTAGGGATGAACTACGCAATTGGCTAGTGCCTGTTAATCGCAAGTATCCTTTACGGGACCTTTTGGATGCTTGTCGGTACTACGTCCGGGAGACGGGTAGAAGGATAACCTTTGAATACGTCTTGATCGGAGGGATAAACGATAGTGAAAGGGATGCCCGGGAGCTGGCTTCCCTTCTAAAAGGAATGCTGGCAAACGTTAATGTCATTCCCTTAAACCCGATCAAGGAAACTGGATTTAGGAAGCCTGTTTTTAAATCCGTAAGAAACTTTATGCAGATGCTAGAAGAAGAGGGTATTCCTGCAGTATTAAGAGAAGAAAAAGGTGCCGATATTGACGCCGCCTGCGGTCAATTACGCGGCAAATTATACAGTTAGTTGAAAACATAGCGCATGAAAGAGGAGAAGATTTCTGCAGGTAGAAATTCTTTGTTTGGGTAAGTGGGATAGTTTATGATATTTCTAGCGGGGTGGGGACATGCAGGTAGAGGCTTTGACCAATACCGGGCTGGTGCGAGAGGACAACCAAGACTGTTACATAATAGATGAGGCTCGGGGTCTTTTGGTTGTAGCAGACGGGATGGGGGGGCACCGGGCCGGTGAAGTAGCTAGTCGGTTGGCGGTTACGGCGATAAAAGAATATCTAGAAATGGCCGATGTTTCGCAGGATCCGGCTGGCAAACTGAGAGAAGCCGTTCAGCGAGCCAACGCGTTGATTTATCGTTATGCTCATAAGAGCAAACAACATTTGGGAATGGGAACTACGGTCACCGCTGTTTTGGTTACCGATAATTGTTTAACTCTAGCCCATGTAGGCGATAGTCGAGCTTATCTGGTAAAACAGGACGGAATAGAGTTGCTTACTCAAGATCATTCCCTGGTGGGCGAATTAGTGCGAAATGGCAGTATTACTGAGGAAGAAGCGAGATGCCACCCTCATCGAAATATTCTTACGCGGGCCCTGGGGACAGAAGAACAGGTGAAGGTTGATGTTATGAAGTTCCCCCTAGAGAAGGGTGACCTTATCTTGCTCTGTACAGACGGTCTGTTTAATTTAGTTTCTGAGGAAGAAATGTATCGGTTGATTCGAAAGTGTCATAATTTAAAAAGTGCGGTACAGGAAATGATAAATTTAGGTTTGCAGCGGGGCGGATATGACAACATAACGGTTGTTTTAGCTAGATATGAATGATGGGGAGCCGGATAAGTATCCCGTTTTACTGTTGGCAGGTGAAGGCTTTGATAGGTAAACTCTTAAAAAGTCGCTATGAAATTCTCGAGCAACTAGGCGGCGGAGGAATGGCCGTCGTTTATAAGGGGAGAGATACCCTCTTAAACCGGATGGTTACTATTAAGGTATTAAGGGAGCAGCATGCAAGCGATGAAGATTTCGTGAGAAGATTTCAGCGGGAAGCCCAGGCTGTAGCCAGTCTTTCTCATCCTAATATTGTGAGCATCTTTGATGTCGGTGAGGAAGATGGTCTACATTATCTGGTAATGGAATATGTGGAAGGTCGCACGCTCAAGGAGATTATCCGGGAGAAGGCACCCCTGGACGTAAGGAATGCTATTAACATTGTAACGCAGATCTGTGATGCTCTAGATCATGCCCACGAAAACGGAATTGTTCACCGGGATATAAAACCTCATAACATTTTAGTCACCCCAGCAGGAAGAGTTAAAGTTACTGATTTTGGTATTGCCAAAGCGCCGACTACGGCTACCGTTACCTACACGGGTACTATAGTAGGGTCGGTTCATTATATATCTCCAGAACAAGCCAGAGGTGAAGCAACGGGAGCTAAATCAGACCTCTATTCTTTAGGGGTAGTTATGTATGAGATGTTAACCGGAAAACTGCCTTTTTCAGGAGAAAGTCCTATTTCCGTCGCTTTAAAACATATCCAATCTGAACCTACACCTCCACGGGAACTTAATCCCGACCTTCCGCCTAGCGTAGAAGCAGTAATTTTAAAAGCTCTGGCCAAACGCCCGGAGGAACGCTATGAATCGGCTGGAGAACTGGCGGCGGATTTGCGCGAGTTTCGCTATCCTGCTCACTGGGACCGGCGCGAGGAAGAAGACACCTTGGTTATGCCGGCGATAAATAAAACGGTAGCGGAACCTATTCGGGAGAAACGCCGCAAGAGGAAGTTGCGACCCTGGGTACGGGTACTACTGGTAGCGATCTTATTGGCCTGCGTAATTGGTGCAGGTTTAGTAGCTTATCGGGCAGTCAAGAATTATTTATATGTGGCGGAGGTGGAGGTTCCTCGGGTTATCAACATGCCCCTGGCGGCGGCTGAGGGCAAGTTGAAGGAAAAAGGGCTGAAATTTAAAGTAATAGACAGACGACATCATCCCAGCATTCCCAAAGGAAGTGTTATGGATCAAAATCCGGAACCGGGAGAAAGGATAAAGCGCCTGCGACCGGTGGAATTAATTGTCAGTGAGGGACCGCTTTTAAGGGAAGTTCCGAACGTAGTAGGGATGACTGAAAGGGCGGCCAGAATTGAGCTGACCAATTTTAACTTCCGTGTTGCTGGGGAAACGGAAAAGATGTTTCATCCGGAAATAGAAGAGGGACGGGTGATAAGACAGGAGCCTGAAGGTGGTACGATTCACCCTGAAGGCACGGTAGTAAAGTTGGTAGTCAGCAAAGGTCCGGAGCCGCGATATATTGAAATGCCGGATTTAAGAGGCTTGACCCTGGAGGAAGCTAAAAAGCGGTTGCAAGAGTCAGTACTGGAATTGGGAGTGATAAGCTATGATGAGAGCCGGGAATATTTTTCCGGCCAGGTTATGAGTCAGGACGTAAATCCGGGAGACCCCATTTTACAAGGGCATACAGTGAATTTAATAGTGAGTCAGGGGCCCGGTCCTTCGCCTGAGACGGCGACCGTAAAAGTTTCTGTACCGGCCGGTGACAAAAAGCGTAAAGTAAGCATAGTGGTGGTAGACCGGAAAGGCTCGCACCTTGAATACGAAAGGGTGCATGACCCTGGTGATTTAATAATAGAATTGATACCTTATTACGGCGAGGGGGAAATTCAGATTTATCTCGATGACAGGCTGGTTTTCAAGCAGGAGGTGCCGGTTTCTTAAGGGGAGATATGCAAGAAGGGATCGTAATCAAAAGATATGGTGGCTTTTACTACGTCAAAACCGGTAGTACGGTGCGGGAATGCAAGCTGCGAGGCCGCTTTCGGCGGCATAAAAAAGAAGTTATTGCCGGAGACAGGGTCAAGATTACGGTGTTAAATGACCGGCAGGGAGTGATTGAAGAGGTACTGCCTCGTGAAACAGAGTTGATACGCCCTCCGGTGGCCAATGTAGAGCAGGCAGTAATTGTAATGGCTTTGACGCAGCCGGAACCTGATCTGGTATTGTTGGACAGACTGTTAATCCTGGCGGAAGCAGCTTCGGTAACTCCCCTGATTTGCTTCAACAAATCGGACTTAACCCAGGAACGCTCGGTTGCGGAACTCTATGCCCATATTGGATATAGAGTTATAGTAAGCAGTGTTAAAACGGGTGAAGGCCTTGATCAATTGAAGAAAGCTCTTAAGGATACCATTTCCGTGTTTGCTGGACCCTCAGGAGTAGGTAAGTCGAGTCTGTTGAACGCGGTAGAGCCGGGACTTTCTCTGAAAACCGGCCAGATCAGTCGGAAAGCACAGAGGGGAAGACATACAACCCGACATGTGGAACTGCTCGAACTGTCTTTCGGCGGTTTGGTGGCAGATACTCCCGGGTTTAGCCGTCTAAACCTACCAAATATTCGCCGGGAAGAATTTGCAACCTTTTTCCCCGAAATGGATAAAATGTTGGGGCAGTGCCGGTTTTCCGTCTGTCTCCATTACAAGGAGCCCGACTGTGCCGTAAAGGAAGCGGTATCAAAAGGCACCATTGATGCGGGACGTTATTCCCGTTACCGGCAATTCCTAGAAGAAATTATCGAGAATGAAAGGAAGTATTAATTATGGTCAAGATAGCACCGTCGATATTGTCTGCCGATTTTAGCCGTTTGGCCGAGCAGGTACAGGCAGTAGAAAGGGCCGGGGTTGATTACCTGCATCTGGATGTTATGGATGGACATTTCGTTCCCAATATTACTTTTGGCCCGGGGATTATAAAGAGTTTACGTCAAAATTCTCAACTTCCTTTTGACGTACACCTGATGATCGATGAACCGGAACGTTATTTAGAATCTTTCGTTGCGGCAGGGGCAGATCTTATTTCGGTACATGTGGAAGCCTGTCGTCACCTGCACCGGACGCTAGAAACTATTAAAGAATTGGGGGCCAGACCTGCGGTGGCTTTAAATCCAGCAACTCCTTTGAGTTCTATTGAGCACGTTCTGGCAGAAGTGGATATGGTATTGCTGATGACTGTAAATCCAGGATTTGGTGGCCAGAAGTTTATTCCTGCGGTAATAAGAAAGATTGTTCAACTAAAAAAGATGCTGGATGATGAGAATTTAAATATAGATATTGAGGTTGATGGGGGAATTAATGCTGAAACGGCCTTGCAGGCAGTCAGGGCAGGGGCCAATGTTTTGGTAGCGGGATCAGCCATATTTGGTGCCAACGATATAGAAAAAGCAGTAAGAACCCTTAGAATGTCCGTTAATACCTAAACTTGACGCTTTTTCATTATTAATGTTATAATCGGTTTAAATATTATAATTGAATAAGAATTCTCTTGCATCCTTCGGGGAAAGGTGAAATTCCTTACCGGCGGTGATCCTGTTACGGTCAGCCCGCGAGCCCGGCACTTACTAACATTTTCATCCTATACCCGTAGAGAGTTTCAAGGTGAAGTTATTCCTTTTCATTAAAGCTAGGGTTGTATCAGTAAGTGACGGGTTGACCTGGTGAAAATCCAGGGCCGACAGTGAAAGTCTGGAGGGGAGAAGGAAGGCAGGCGATATTTTTAACCAGGTACAAATATAAAGTGTACCTCATTCGTCGTGCATTTCTGCCCCGGGGGAAACTCCGGGGCTTCTTGTTGAGAGGAGTAGTAACCATGGATGAATTTTTTATGCGAGAAGCACTAAATCTGGCGCGTAATGGATTGGGTCGAACCAGTCCCAATCCCGCCGTAGGCGCGCTCATTGTCAAAGAGGGGAGAGTCATCGGCCGAGGATATCATCGGAAGGCCGGGACCCCTCATGCGGAAATACTTGCCCTGCGGGAAGCAGGGAAGGAGGCCGAAGGAGCGACCCTTTATGTGAATTTGGAGCCGTGTTCCCATTATGGCAGAACTCCTCCCTGTAGTGAGGCAATTATAAAAGCCGGTATTAAAAGAGTAGTGGCGGCGATGGTAGATCCAAACCCGAAGGTGGCGGGTAGAGGTTTGGCACACTTGAAGGCGGCCGGGATAAAAGTTAAAGTTGGTGTATTGGAGGAGGAAGCCAGGAAATTAAACGAGTTTTTCATAAAACACATCACTACCGGGTTTCCTTTTGTAACTTTAAAAGGGGCTATGACCCTGGACGGTAAGATTGCCACCGTTACCGGTGATTCCCGGTGGGTTACGGGTCCTCTGGCCCGGGAATATGTACACCAACTACGGGATCAATATGATGCTATAATGGTAGGGGTAGGTACGGTGCTCGCCGACGACCCTCTTTTGACTACCCGACTACCGGAAGGACAGGGCCGGGACCCGGTCCGCGTTATTGTAGACAGCCGCTTAAGGATTCCTCTCGAGGCCAAAGTGGTTAATATCAGCGAAAAATCTTCCGCTCCTACCATCGTGGCTACTACGAATTTGGCCGACCCAGAGAGAAAAAAGGTGTTAGAGGATAAAGGGGTGGAAGTGTTAACCGTTAACCACAAGGATTCTAGGGTAGATCTTAACCATTTAATGATGCTGCTTGGTCAGCGGGGTATAATAAGCGTTTTACTGGAAGGCGGGGCCCAATTAAACGCTTCGGCCATAGAAGCGGGAATTGTAGATAAAATATTGATGTTTATTGCCCCCAAAATTATTGGCGGCAGTTTAGCTCCCGGACCGGTGGGAGGAAGAGGTATAGAAAAGATGCAGGAAGCACTACTTTTACACGAAGTAGAAGTGACCACGATAGGGGCAGATGTGCTGATATCTGCTTACATCCGCAAAGGAGAGGATTAGATGTTTACCGGACTGGTAGAAGAATTAGGAACGGTTCAAAAAATAGAAAGGGGACAGGCATCGGCTAACTTAACTATAAATGCATCTGCGATACTGGAAGATGTGCGATTGGGTGACAGCATTGCCGTTAATGGAGTTTGTCTGACGGTTGTGGAATTTAACCGGCATACTTTTACGGTAGAAGTGATGGCGGAAACATTAAGAAAAACTAACTTGGCCGATCTAAGGCCGGGGGACAAGGTCAACCTCGAAAGAGCTTTGGCCTTGGGTGGCCGGTTGGGAGGGCACCTGGTCAGCGGTCATATTGACGGAGTTGGAATGATTGAGCAGCAGTTTAAGGAAGATATCGCTCTGGTAACCAGGATAGGAGCTCCGTATGAAATAACGCGGTATCTAGTGCCGAAAGGGTCGGTGGCGGTAGACGGAGTAAGCTTAACTGTAACCGAGGTAGGGGAAGAAAGTTTTGCTGTTTCTTTAATACCTCATACTAGGAAAGTAACTACCTTGGGTTATAAAAGGATTGGTGATCGGGTGAACCTGGAAATTGATATGATTGCCAAGTATGTGGAACGTTTTCTTCGGAGTTACCGTGAAAAGCCCGAGAGACGAGGGATCGACATCAGCTTTTTAAAGGAGCATGGTTTCATAGATGAATCGTGAATTAGAGTGCGAGGAGGGTGAGAAGATGAAACAGAAGAAATTCCCGTTCAATACCGTAGAAGAGGCTATCGAGGATATTCGACAAGGGAAAATGGTGATCGTGGTTGATGATGAAGACCGGGAAAATGAAGGCGATTTAGTAATGGCGGCGGAGAAGGTTACCCCCGAAGCCATCAATTTCATGGCCACCTACGGGCGAGGACTTATCTGCGTACCTTTGATAGGGGAAAGATTGGATGAGCTGGATATTCAACCTATGGTTACCCATAATACTGACAATCATGAAACCGCTTTTACCGTTTCGGTAGATAGCAAGTATACTACTACCGGCATTTCTGCCCATGAGCGAGCTCTGACGGTAAAGGCTTTGCTGGATTCCAACACCCGTCCCCAGGACTTGAGGCGTCCCGGGCACATTTTCCCTCTGCGAGCCAAGGACGGAGGTGTCCTTCGGCGTGCCGGTCACACGGAAGCAGCGGTCGATTTGGCCAGACTGGCAGGACTCTACCCGGCTGGAGTTATATGCGAGATAATGAACGACGACGGAACCATGGCTCGGGTACCCCAGTTAATAAACTTTGCTAGAAAACACCAGTTAAAGATAATCACAATTGCCGATTTGATTGAGTACCGGCGTCGTACGGAAAAACTAGTGCGGCGGGTAGAGAATACGCGTTTGCCTACCCGGTATGGAGATTTCATCGCGGTTGCTTATGAAAACATTTTGGACGGGGAATGTCATATTGCCCTAGTTAAAGGAGAAATTGACGGCCGAGAACCGGTGCTGGTGAGGGTCCATTCCGAGTGTTTGACCGGTGATGTTTTTGGTTCCCGACGCTGTGATTGCGGTGAGCAGTTGGCCGCTGCCATGCAAATGATTGAGCGCGAAGGAAAGGGAGTTTTGCTTTATATGAGGCAGGAGGGTAGAGGTATCGGTTTGGTTAACAAGATTAGAGCGTATAAACTTCAGGATGAAGGTAAGGATACAGTAGAGGCCAACGAAGCTCTAGGTTTTCCTGCCGATCTTAGAGATTACGGTATTGGTGCTCAAATCCTGGTCGATCTAGGCATCCGGGAAATTAAGCTCTTAACCAACAACCCTAGGAAAATTGCCGGATTAGAAGGATATGGCCTTCGAGTGGTCGAAAGAATTCCTTTAGAGATTTCGCCCAATGCGAACAATCGCCGTTATCTAGTTACTAAAAAGAATAAGTTAGGACATCTTTTAAACGTCAACTAAGAAAAAAGTGTCGAACTAGGGAGGTTTAGAAGGTGATCAGAACTTACGAAGGGAAACTTATTGCTGAAGGTTTGAAAATAGCTCTAGTCGTCGGTCGCTTCAATGAGTTTATCACCAGTAAACTTTTGAGTGGAGCTATGGACGCCTTAAAGCGTCACGGCGCGGCAGAAGAAAATATCGATTTGGTTTGGGTGCCTGGTGCTTTTGAAATTCCTTTGACCGCTAAAATTTTAGCCCGCCGGGGATACGATGCCGTTGTATGTCTGGGAGCGGTTATCCGAGGGGCTACTCCTCATTTTGAATATGTAGCCAGTGAAGTAGCTAAGGGTATTGCCCAGACCTCATTGGAACTGGAAGTACCTGTTGTTTTTGGGGTGATTACTGCCGATACCATTGAGCAGGCCATTGAAAGGGCGGGAAGTAAGGCGGGTAATAAAGGTTGGGATGCTGCTTTGTCGGCTATAGAAATGGCCAATTTGTTGCGACAGATTCGGAGCTGACGTTAAAGTAGAGGGGGGTCTGTAGTGAAAATAGGAGTGGTCAGTGATACCCATGGAGATGCCAGTACTTGGGAAAAGGTGATGAACAATATTTTCAGGGATGTCGAACTGATTGTCCACGCCGGGGATGTACTTTATCACGGTCCTCGAAATCCTATAGTCCCCGGCTATAACCCGGCCCGGCTGGCGGAAATGTTGAATCAGTTGCCAATTCCTCTGTTAATCGCTAGGGGAAACTGTGATGCAGACGTTGACCAGCTGGTGCTGGAATACCCTCTACAATCGTCTTATGTCTTTTTCCAACATGAAGGAAGACGTTTTTTGGTTCATCACGGGCACGGAATTAATGGGGAGCAGGCGCAAGAAATGGCACAAAGGTTTCGGGTGGACATGTATATTTCCGGACATACCCATGTGCCTTTCTTAGATGTCAAAGAGGATACCGTGTTCTTAAATCCGGGTAGTTGCAGTTTGCCTAAAGACGAGGACAAGAGAAAAACAGTAGCGTTGGTGGAAGACCGAGGAGTAACTATTATAGATGTATATAGAGAAGAAGTTTTTAAGGAGTTATCTTTTTAAGAAGTTACAAGAGGGTGACAAAGCAAAAAGGGTTGGTTCATACCAACCCCTGTTGCCCTGGGAAGAGTTTTTAAATTACACGGCGCGCTGTACCTTTCCCGAACGCAGACAGCGCGTACATACCGTTATTTTTCGGGGAGATCCATCAACAATTGCCCGGACTTTGTGTACGTTAGGGGCCCAAGTCCGTTTAGTCTTGATATTGGAGTGACTAACCTTATGCCCCGTTGAAATTCCCTTGCCGCAAATTTCGCATTTTCTAGCCATGGATGGTTACACCTCCTTAGGTTTCCAGCTAAACCCTGCAGATTGAAACACCTTTTGTATTCTATCAAATTTTTACCGGTTTGGCAAGAAAGGGGTACGAGAGAGTTTTTGGAGGGGGGATAAAATGATTTTAAAAGATATGACGGTTATGGAAGTATTACAAAAATATCCTGCGACCCGGGAGGCTTTCTTAAAACATGGAATGGGTTGTATGGAGTGCATGGCGGCCATGAACGAAACCTTGGAAGACGGTGCTAGAATGCATGGGATAGACTTGGAAATGTTACTGAAAGACTTAAACGAACTGGCCAGTCAAAATATCTCTCTAGCGGAGCAAGAGGGTTAGGGGGCGGCAGGGAAAATCGGAGGAGAACCCAATAATGGAAAGAGAACCGAAGGGAAGTCAGGAACGAGTGACCGACCCTTTTCGATTCCCGGTGCAGTATATGAAAACAGTGGGACCTAGAAGAGCCGCTTTATTAAAAAAATTAGGAATAGAAACCGTTGGAGATCTATTATATCATTTTCCCCGTCGTTATGAAGACAGGCGCATATTTAAACGTCTGGCCGATGTTACAACGGGAGAAACTCTTACGTTAAAAGTGCGAGTTATAGGACTGGAAGAGCTGAACCCCAGGCCTCGCCTAACAATTACCAAGGCGAAAGTTACCGATGGAACGGCAATTGCTTACGCTGTTTGGTTTAACCAGCCTTATGTTAAGAAAGAAATTACCCGGGGGCTTCCACTGCTGGTCAACGGCAAGATTGAACGCAAATTTGGTGTTACTGAAATAATGGTATATGAATACGAACTGCTGGAAGGGCGTGATACCCTTCATACGGGGCGTATTGTACCTGTTTATCCTGCTTCGGAAAAAATAACGCAACGTTTTTTGCGCAACCTCATGTACCAGGCACTGAAGGAGTGGGCCGGCAGATTACCTGAACTTTTGCCAGACAGCTTGATTAGGAAACTTAATTATCCCGTCCTGGAGAAGGCGTTGTGGCAAATGCATTTTCCTGAGGATTTAGACCAGCAACAACTAGCCCGGGAACGGATAGCTTTTGAGGAATTGCTTATGCTTCAACTGGGGTTGGTCTTGCGTAAAAGAGCTAAGGTCAATGACAAACGAGGTATCAGGCATATTTCTCAAAAAGAGCTGATAGGCCCTTTTGTGAGAACTCTACCTTACGAGCTAACCGGAGCTCAAAAGAGAGTAATAAGAGAAGTCTTGCGGGATATGGAAAGCCCAAAACCTATGTCGCGTCTTGTACAGGGTGATGTCGGTTCGGGGAAAACAACGGTGGCGGCAGTAGCCCTGCTGAAAGCTGTAGAGTGCGGATATCAGGGAACTCTCATGGCCCCGACGGAGATTCTGGCCGAACAACATTTTCTAAATTTGCGCAAACTTTTAGCTCCCATGGGAATAAGAGTCGGATTGTTAACGGGCAAAATGAGTAAGAAGGAGAAAGATGCTTTACTGGAAGCCATAGCCACCGGGGAAACGCAAATAGTAATTGGAACCCATGCCCTCATTCAGGAGGAAGTTACTTTTCGCGCTTTAACCGTGGTGGTAATTGATGAACAGCATCGATTTGGTGTCCGTCAGCGGGCTGCCCTTCAGCAGAAAGGGTATAATCCCGACGTTTTAGTTATGACGGCCACTCCCATACCCAGGACTCTAGCTATGACTTTGTATGGAGATCTGGATACTTCTGTTATTGACGAACTGCCGCCCGGGCGTAAACCGGTGATTACCCGTTATGTACCTGAAAAGAAGCGACCAAAAGTTTATCAATTTATCGAAAAACAAATCCGTCAAGGTAGACAGGCCTATGTAGTATGTCCTTTGATTGAAGAATCAGAAGTAATAGAAGGAGAAGCAGTCGAAGAGATGACAGGAAAATTGCAACAAATATTCAAACACTATAGAGTGGGAATGCTGCACGGTAGACTTCCGACGGAGGAAAGAGAAAGGGTTATAGAAGCCTTCCGGCAAGGGGACATACAAATTTTGGTTACTACCACGGTAGTGGAAGTAGGTGTTGACGTACCAAATGCTTCGGTAATGGTAATTGAAGGAACGGAACGGTTCGGCCTTGCCCAATTGCACCAACTGCGGGGCCGAATCGGAAGAGGTAGGCACCAGTCTTACTGTTTGCTTATGGGTAATCCGCAAACACCAGAGGCCCGTGCCCGTATCAGCATAATGATTCGTAGCACGGACGGTTTTGCCATAGCGGAGGAAGATTTAAAGCTTAGGGGTCCGGGAGAGTTTTTTGGAACCCGCCAACATGGTATTCCTGATTTCAAAGCTGCCGACCTTCTGCGGGATGCTTCTATATTGGTTCGAGCCCGGGAAGAAGCCGAGTTACTGTTAAAAAGTGACCCCGAATTGAGCGAACCGGCGTGGCAGCCTCTATACCGAGCAGTTATTAGTAAGTTTTCCGATTTAAAGATTTGATTTTGTTTTCAGAAATCTAATCTTATTAAGCCCGCACGGGCTTTTTTATTTTTTGTTGAAAAATGGTAGTTTAATGAGAGTGTTTTGCTAACTACAATAAATCTACCGTTTAAAATTTAAAACCATAACAGTCCAACTGCAGAGAGAAATGAAGGTAAGAATTAGAGATAGAGTTTCGTCATACATCGCGAGGGAAATACTTCTAGCCGCAGCCGGGTATAAAAACGATGGGTAGAGCAATACTAAAAATACAACAGCAAAGGAGGTGAGACTGGAATGGGCGCTGGACAAAAACGTAATCAAATCTTGGTTCCTGAAGCCCGCAGGGCAATGGAACAGTTCAAGTATGAAGCGGCTACTGAAGTTGGGCTCAATGTCAAAGAAGGTGATTACTGGGGCAACTTGACTTCTCGGGACTGTGGAGCAGTTGGTGGCGCCATGGTCCGCAGAATGATCCAGGCCTATGAACAGTCGCTGGCTCAGCAACAGCAACCCAGATAACGTGTTTCAAATAGCGGGCTTGGCAGGCGGGCTTAGCCCGCTTTTTTATTTGTTATTTTGATTTGTTCATTGGAGATACATGGCGTACTCTTCCGGGCCTATGGCCGGGTGCAGTCCCATAGTCAGGCCTGAAGCGATAATCCAGGATACGTTTTTGATCAAATCGTCAATTTCTTTGGGAGTTACAGTTAATTTTCCTTCAAAAGGCGCCAGCAAATTAGAAGTGATATTTTGAACGGTTTGGTCTGGTACCTTCTGCCTTACTTCAGGGTGTTTTTGAAACAGCCGGGCAAATGCTTCAAAAACAAAAACAGTTGCGTTTACTACGGTAGGAACTCCAATGGCAATGACGGGGACGCCCATAGTTTCCTGATTAATACCTGCTCTGCGATTACCGATACCCGAACCGGGATTGATTCCCGTATTGGCCAATTGAATGGTAGTGCTGATTCGCTCCAGATTGCTGGCGGCTAAAGCGTCCACGGCAATAATTAGATCCGGCTTAGTTTTCTCAACTACACCCTTCACGATTTCGGCTGTTTCGATTCCGGTTATTCCTAATACTCCAGGTGCTAAAGCAGCTACGGAACGCAATCCTTTAACTGTTTCCGGAGCGTAGTGGTATAAGTGGCGGGTAACCATGGTATGGTTGATTACCCGGGGTCCCAGAGCATCTGGTGTTGCATCCCAGTTACCCAATCCTACCAGTAACACAGAAGCGTCTGTGCCTATATTTAGCTCCTTCATTAGAAACTCTAATTTTTGGGCCAAAATTTCGGCAATACTTCGGTGAACAGCTTTGTTATTATGGCGGATACCTGGTGCTTCGATAGTAATATATGAGCCGGGCGGACGTCCCATCTGCTGGGCTCCTTCTTCATTGAGAATAGTTACAGTAGTCACTGAAGCATGTTCGAAAGTTTCTTTTTCTTCCCGGACTCCGGGAATTTCTCGTCGTGTTGCCCCGCGTAACAATTCATGGGCTTCTAACGCCAAGTCCAGCTGTATTCCCAGCTTTTCGTACAAGTGTAGTTTGTTCACAGTTTGATACTCCTTTTATATGTACTGTTTCTTCTGGTATAATGTTTCCCAAAGAAGAAAATTTATACCTAAAATTAAAGTTTTTCTTTTTGTATCCCAGAAGGAGAGGTATCTGTGAATAAGAAGTTAGTTAAAATCGGTCCCAACCGTTATTGTTTGCCGCGAGAAGGAAAGATGCTGGTAGATGCGATAGTCTATTTGAGCAGCGAACTTTTGGCCATTTTTGATGAACCGATAGCATTACAGCAACTGGCTGACGCTGCCTGTCTTCCGGGACTGGCGGGCCCGCCTTTGGGTATGCCTGACATACATCAAGGTTTTGGTCTACCCATTGGTGGAGTAATGGCCAGCGACGGTGAAAATGGTGTCATTTCCGCCGGTGCAGTAGGAATGGATATTAACTGTGGCGTCCGGTTACTTGCTAGCAATCTTTTGGCGGCCAATATTACTACCCGAAAGCTTACTTCCCTGCTGGAAGCAATTGAGGCCAGAATTCCGGCAGGGGTCGGCAAGGCTACGAAGCACCGGGAAATCAAGCGTGAACTTATAGAAAGGGTATTTTATGAGGGAGCAGTAGAAGTGGTGGAAAGAGGTTATGGCTGGCCCGAAGATTTGGAAGCCATTGAGGAGGGTGGCCGGCTTTCGGGCGCGCGGCCGGGGGTTTTGAGCAAAGAAGCCTGGGAGCGTAGCAACCAGTTGGCTACCTTGGGTGGAGGAAACCATTTTATAGAGTTAGGAGTGGTAAATGAAGTCTATGACCCGACACTGGCCGAGTTTTTCGGTTTAACCCAGGGCAGGGTTACGGTTATGATCCATACGGGAAGCCGGGGATTAGGTCACCAAATATGTACCGACTTCACTGAAATTATGGTCCAAGCTGCTCCGCGGTACGGAATTCAATTGCCCACTAAAGGGCTGGCGGCAGTACCCATACAGTCCAGGGAAGGGAAGGATTATTTTGCGGCTATGGCTTGTGCGGTAAATTTTGCCTTTGCGAATAGACAATTGATAACTCATGATATTAGGGAAGCTTTTGAAGAAGTTTATAAAACTGATGCCGGTAATTTAGGGCTCAAAGTGGTGTACGATATTGCCCATAATATTGCTAAATATGAGCTATACGATGGAAAAAAACTGCTTGTACACCGTAAAGGTGCTACGCGGGCTTTGCCTGCGGGACATCCGGCTAATCCGCCGAGTTTGAAAGAAACAGGTCACCCGGCTATAATTCCCGGCAGTATGGGAAGTAGTTCTTATGTGGTAGTAGGTACGGCTGAGGCTGAAGAAACTTATTACTCGGTCAACCACGGAGCAGGAAGGGTCCTGTCTCGTCGAGCGGCTCGGAAATCTATAAGCATGGATGAATTTGAACGGAGTATGGGAGACATTATTTACCGGGCTCGGCGCCCTTCGCGCCTATTGGACGAAGCGCCCCAGGCTTATAAAAATATCGACCAGGTGGTAGATACTTTGGCTTCTATAGGTATAACTCGTAAAGTAGTAAAACTTGCGCCGTTGGCGGTAATTAAAGGAGAAGGAGATTAGATTGGGCCATTTAAGGGTAGAGGATGTGACTTTTCAATGTTAAAATGAATGTAAGAAGTGAAAGCTTTCGGGAGGGGCAAATATGGAGGTTAAATGTAGTCTTTGTGGCCATAAGGATGAAATTACCAAAGTACACAAGGATTATCAACGAATAGCTAAGAATCCAACAGCTACCTTTATATGTGAGCGTTGCAGCACTCGCTTACAGGTTCAGGCCCAGGAATGGCAAAAGCCCAAGAAACCTATGTAATTGTAAAGGAGGCTTCTTACTTGCGGGAGAATGGTGACTATGTAAAGGATATTGCCGGTCTAATTGAACATACTCTCTTGAGGCCCGAAGCAACTACCGCTCATATTGAAAAAATTTGCCGGGAAGCTGTGGAGTACGGTTTTTATGCCGTCTGTATAAATCCCTATTATGTACCACTGGCGGTCAGTATTTTACAAAAAACGCGGGTGAAAGTTTGTACAGTAGTTGGTTTCCCCCTGGGAGCAACTACTACTTGCGTTAAAGTAACGGAAGCACGGGAAGCGGTAGCAGCTGGAGCTCAGGAGATAGATATGGTGATAAATATAGGTGCGCTTAAGTCCGGCGACTTTAAAACGGTACAGAAGGATATAGAGGCTGTGGTGAAGGCGGCAGAGCCGGCTTTAACTAAAGTAATTATAGAAACGGCTTTATTGGATGAGGAAGAAAAGAAGGAAGCTTGTCTCCTTGCTTTAAGAGCGGGAGCGCATTTTGTTAAGACCTCTACCGGGTTTGGTCCCGGCGGAGCCACAGTAGAAGATGTGGTTTTGATGCGGAAGGTAGTGGGTTCGGCTATGGGTATTAAGGCGGCAGGGGGCATACGAGAGCTAAACACTGCTCGAGCTATGGTGGCTGCCGGAGCTAACCGCATTGGAACCAGTAATGGAGTCGCTATTGTCAGCAAGAAAGGCGGCTAAAAGCCGCCCTTCTCGGGAGAGGAGAAACCGGAGGAAGAGCTCATGGGGGAGGGTTATTTTGGTAAATAACCTCTAAGCTCTTCTTTTAATTTTGTTTTGCATTAGTATTATGAACTGGTTCAGGGAAAATTATTCATGGTGACAAAAAAATTTTTTAAATAAATGGCAAACTGGAAAATTTATCGTTTAATTCGCCAATTTATGCTATAATTCTAAAAGAGGTGACTTCCCTTGCGGGTAATAGCAGGAACGGCAAGGGGAATGCGACTTAAATCTCCCAAAGGCTCCGGTAGCCGGCCAACTACTGACCGGGTGAAAGAGGCCGTTTTCAATATGCTGGGTGACAAAATTTTGGATAGTTGGTTTCTGGACATGTTTGCAGGAAGCGGCAGCATGGGAATCGAGGCATTGAGTAGAGGTGCGGCTCGAGCTGTTTTCATCGATAAGCGGTCTGAAGCGACTGCAATTGTTACGGAAAATTTGCAACGGGTGGGAATGCTGGAAAAAGCAGTAGTTATAAGAGGAGATGTTTTTAAGGTCTTACCACGGCTTCAGCAGCAAAAACTTGTCTTCGACATAATATTTGTAGATCCACCGTACGGATGGGAACTGACGACGGAGGCCGTTGGTCAAATCGTTGCACTAAGCCTCCTGAAAAGGGACGGGGTTGCGGTGTTGGAAACTGGCGCTCGGGAGGAAGTTCCTGAACAGATGGGAGCATTAGGACTGCTGCGGCAAAGGCGCTATGGTGACACCGTAATTAGTTTTTATAGTTTTTGTTATTAATGAGAAAAGACATTTTGAGGGGGAGCGGTATGGACGTTTTTAAGCTGCTGGACCAACTGGAGAACATGATAGAAAACAGTACCAGAATACCCATGACGGGGAAAATACTTTTGATGGCTGAGGAAGTGCTGGAGGTGATAGATAATATCAGGGCTGCCCTGCCGGAAGAGTTGCGTCAGGCTCGCTGGATAAGTAAAGAAAGGGAACGGGTGCTGCAGCAGGCTCAGGAGGAAGCACAAAGGATAATTGAAGAAGCCAAAAAGGAAATTGAAAAAATGGCCAACGAGAGTGAGGTAACCAGGCAGGCCAATGCTCAGGCGGAAGAGATCATAAATCAGGCTAAGAACGTAGCCCGGGAGATTAAGATAGGAGCAGCCGATTATGCTGATGACATTTTGAACAATTTAGAATTAAACCTGGAAAAGGCTCTTACCATCATTCGCAAAGGTCGCCAGGAATTACAGAGCAGTAAAGTGAAAAACGTCAGTTAAAGAGGTAGAGCTATTTACGCCGGAGAGAAAGGTTTTTTAACGGTAGCCAGATTATAATACGGGTATTCTTTAGTATACTTGGTATGAGCAATATCAAAGATAAAGTCCCTAAAATGATGAAGGATTTTAACAGGAGAAAGGCGGACTGTTGGAATTGGTGCAACCACATTCCGTACCAGGTAGCGGGGAACGCCGGGTGGCTTAAATTCAAGTAGGAGATAACCGGTTGCGCGGGACCTAAAAATAGATTGACGTAAATGGCAGAAAGGGTAGCCTGGAGCAGTCGAGAGATCACAAAAGGTAGCATGCGAAGATCTGTTTCACTAATAATGCTGGCTACCTGGGCGTGAACCGACAACCCACTCCATCCCAGGATCATGGTGACGGCCATCACCTTCAAGGTTAAGGGAGCGTTAGCCTCGCTGGCCATTTTAGAGCCTAAAGTTACTTCCCAAAGACCGTTGGCCAAGGCATCCGTTAGTTCGTGATTAAACTCGATAGGGTTTAGCAGCAGAAGAAGGAATTTGGATATCCAGTCAATTACTCCGTATAAGGCCAGCACTTCAAGGAAGGCAGAAAAAAGGATGATAAACCCACCTATAAGGATTAAAGTTTCAACGGAATTTTTTATGGCTTCCCCCAAGAGTTTTCCGAGAGATTTTGGTTGCTGCCGGACTTTCTTTAGGGCGTAGAAGGTTTGAGTTAGAAGGTTACCCTGAGTCGGTGGAGAGAAGACTTTTTCTTTGTCACGAATTCCCCAGAAACGAAGCATCAAGCCTACAGTAAGATTAGCCAGATAGTGAGACCCGGCAATGATAATGCCCAGGGAAGGGTTGCTGAACATACCTACGGCGACAGCTCCGAACATAAACAGGGGACTGGCATTATTGGTAAAAGACATCAAACGTTCAGCTTCACATCTGGTACATAAACGCTTTTTACGCAGCTTAACGGTCAGCAAGGAGCCGATCGGAAAACCGGAAGTATAACCCATAGCGACAACAAACGCTCCAGCTCCAGGGACATTAAATATAGGACGCATTAGCGGTTCCAAAAGCACGCCAATAATTTCCACCACTCCAAAATTAATCAGAAGTTCAGATACGACAAAAAACGGAAGCAGCGCGGGAAATACTATATGCCACCAAGTGTCCAGGCCTCGTACGGAGGCCTGAAAAACTTCTCGAGGGTAAATTACCATTGAAGCGGCAAATAGAACGGCTACCAAGACCCACAATATTTGCCCTCGAAATATATTTTTGCGGTAAAAGTAGTCTGACATAGTTTCACCTTCAGGGGAACCTTGAATAGGTACTTGTTCAATTATGTATATTTAAAGGGGAAGGGTTTTAGACCAGAGGGGGGCTTCGGCAGTTTAAAGACTTCACGGGTAGGGTATTCTAAAAAAGAGTTAGAACCTGGGGGTGGTGGCGTGGGCAATGAACCCACAGTGGGATTGGCCTTGGGAGCCGGGGCGGCCCGGGGCATGGCTCATTTAGGGGTACTGCAAGTTTTAGAGGAAGCACAAATACCTGTTCATCTGATAGCAGGTTCCAGCATAGGCAGTGTGTTTGGTGCTTTGTATGCATGCGGGTCCGATCTTAAAATGCTTGAAAAACTGGCCGTGGAATTGAAATCTAGCCAGTTTATAGACCTTACAGTGCCTCGAATAGGTCTTATCAAAGGCCAGAAAGTTGAGGCGCTGCTAAATTTGTTGACCAAAAAAATGACTTTTGATGAGCTAAGGATACCTTTCTACGCTGTTGCCGTTGACATAGAGAAAGGAGAAAAAGTTGTAATTAACAAGGGTTCGGTAGCAGAAGCAGTAAGGGCAAGTATTGCTATTCCCGGCATATTTCATCCTAAGAGATTGCATGGACGTGTATTAGTAGATGGTGCAGTTCTCGAAAGAATTCCTGTGAGCGTGTTACGAGAGCAGGGTGCGGAAGTGATAATTGCTGTTGATGTGAAATACGGGGGAACAGAGAATCAAGAGTTAAAAGCTCAGAACATTTTTGATATCATGCTTCATGCCATTGACTTGCTTGATCGGGAGGTGGTGAAACACAAAGTATTAGAAGCGGATGTAATAATTCAACCGGATTTGGCCCATATTGGTCCAACACGCTTTGACCTGGCGGCCGAGTGTATAGCCCTGGGTCGGGAGGCGGCTTTGGATGCCTTGCCGTCAATAAAGCAGGTACTGGAACAGCGACGAAATACAGACAGAAATTAAATCGCAGGACAAGGGGGAGAATACGTTGAAGATACTAGTGATTAATTGCGGTAGCTCTTCGATTAAATACCGTCTTTTCGACATGAACACGGAAACGGTTCTTGCCCGGGGATTGATAGAGAGAATTGGCTTGGAAGGTTCCCGGATCAATCATCAGCCTGCAGGGAAGCAGAAACTGAAGTGGGAGGAGCCGATTCCGGACCACCGAGTAGCGGTTCAAAAGGCCCTCCGAGCCCTGACTGATACCCGATATGGTGTGATAGGCGATATGGGGGAAATAGACGGAGTTGGTCATCGGGTAGCACATGGCGGAGATAAATTTTCCTCTTCTGTTCTCATCGACGACGAAGTAAAAAAGGCCATTAGGGAACTCAGTGAGCTGGCTCCTTTACATAACCCTCCTAACTTGGTAGGTATAGAAGCCGCTGAGAAAGTTCTACCCGATGTGCCACAGGTGGCGGTTTTTGATACCGCTTTTCACCAGACCATGCCACCCGAAGCATATTTGTACAGTATTCCTTATGACTTAGGTCGTAGATATGGCATTCGCAAATACGGTTTTCATGGCACTTCTCATAAATATGTGGCGCAAAGGGCGTCAAAGTTGATGGGAAGAGCGCTGGAAGAGTTAAAGCTGGTCACCTGCCACTTGGGAAATGGGGCCAGTGTTACAGCTATCCGGGGCGGACAGTCAGTGGAAACCAGTATGGGCTTTACTCCTTTAGAGGGATTAACTATGGGTACCCGTTGCGGAGATATTGACCCTGCCGTAGTAACCTTTTTGATGGAGAAAAAACAAATGACTGTTCAGGAAGTAAATGAATTTTTAAATAAAGAATGTGGAGTGCTCGGTATTTCCGGAATCAGCAGCGATTTCCGTGACCTGGAGGAAGCGGCAGCTAGAGGTCATGAAAGAGCGCAGTTGGCCCTGAAAATTTTTGCCCACGATGTCAAAAAGTACGTTGGCGCCTATGTGGCTGTACTCAATGGAATAGATGCGTTAGTTTTTACCGCCGGTATTGGAGAGAATTCCCCCCGGATCCGGGAAGAAATATGTAAAGAAATGGAATACCTGGGTTTAAAGATAGATCTCGACAAGAATAAAGTAATGGGAGAGGAAAAAGAGATCTCAGCCGCAGATTCCCGTGTTAAGATCTGGGTGATTCCCACTAACGAGGAATTAATGATCGCCAGGGATACCAGGGAAGTAATTGAAAATCGCGGCAAGATGTAGTAGCAGTAAAATAAATCTAGGTAAAAGCCATAGATTACCATAGCAGCAGGAGAAGACGAAAAAAGGGAGAACC